>NZ_JBMERP010000004.1:0-128674 GCF_049310925.1 Virgibacillus sp. DJP39
ATTTTTATTCTAATGTTACCAATATTGTTACCATCAGCAATTGCTAGATTTAAGATGTTATATCCACTGGTCACAAAACTAAACGATTACTATGGATTTCCAGATAAAAGTTTGTTTGAAAAGTTTTGTATGTATGTGATTGGAATGTTAAATCAAAAAGCCACCATGATCATATTCACAGGTGGTGGATTCCCAATTCTTGCATCACAATTATTAAGGGACTACAACGTGGCTGAAGTTGGGTGGTTAGATTGGTTACTACATATAGGTCCTCCATTATGGATAGGGTCTCTGATAATTATTGTTTTTGTCTGGCAGTTCTTAAAAAAAACGCATCCAGACGACGATTGGTTTCAGGATAAGAAAGATGCTCTTGCCTTAGAAGAGGGACAAAGCGAGAGGCTTTCACCAAAGTTTTGGCTAGTGGTAAGTACATTTCTAATAATGATAGTTACATGGATCATTACAGACCAAGACAAGGTTCCATTGTTATTACCACCAATGATTTTAATTGTACTGTACGCACTCCCAGGGATAAACATAATCACAAATAAAGTAATACGTAATTATGATTGGGAAAATTTTTTACTCCTGGGATCCTCATTTTCACTCGGTATGTTAATGTCTGAAAACGGAACTGCAAATGTATTAGCAAAAGAGCTGATTAGTGTTGTATCACCTGATCAGTCACTAGTTGTGAAAATATTAGCGATTGCCTTTTTTGTATTTTTAATACGATTAGTATTTGTTGTACCTTCATCGGCTATGATTGTAATTTTTCCAATTGTTATTTCATATGCAGAACTAGTTGGAGTGAACCCGGAAAAACTCACATTTATGATCATTATGATTATTGGTGGTGTTATGATTTTACCTATGCACTCACCTACTACTTTTTACGCCTATGAAACTGGTGTATTCACGAAAAAAGAGCAATATATCATTGGAGCATTTTCAAGTGCTGTCATTATGTTTATATCAATACTAGCAGCAATTTATTACTGGTAGGGGGAAATAGATTGAATAAAATTGAGTCTGATACTGACAAATTATTAGTAGATATAGCCGAATATGTTTTGGATCACAAAATTGATAGCGAGGATGCAGTAAAAACTGCAGCACATGTTTTAATGGATACATTAGGATGTGGATTTCTTGCTTTACGATATCCTGCCTGCACGAAACATCTCGGGCCAATAGTACCAGGTACAATAGTTCCCAATGGGAGCAGGGTGCCAGGCACTCAGTTTGAATTAGACCCAGTGCATGCCGCATTTAATATAGGTACTATTGTTCGCTGGCTTGACTATAATGATACTTGGTTGGCAGCGGAATGGGGGCATCCTTCAGATAATTTGGGGGGAATACTGGCCGTTGCAGATTATGTAAGCAGGAAAAATATTGCTAATGGAGAAGACCCTTTGAAAATGGAAGACGTCTTACTTGCACTGGTAAAAGCACATGAAATTCAGGGGATTCTGGCACTTGAAAACAGTTTGAATCGCCAGGGACTTGACCACGTCTTATTTGTGAAAGTGGCTACAACTGCTGTTGTCACAGGGATGTTGGGTGGTACGAAAGAAGAAATTATCAATGCTGTTTCAAATGCCTGGATTGATAATTCCAGCTTACGGACGTATCGTCATTTTCCTAATGCAGGTTCGAGAAAGTCTTGGGCTGCAGGGGATGCCACAAGCCGTGGGGTACGTCTAGCATTAATGGCTGTAAATGGTGAAATGGGATATAAAACGGCTTTATCTGCACCAGGTTGGGGCTTTGAAGATGTATTGTTTAATGGAAACAAATTAATTTTGGGCCAGTCTTTCGGTTCTTATGTCATGGAAAATATTCTGTTTAAAATATCTTATCCCGCAGAGTTCCATGCACAAACTGCTGCAGAATGTGCCGTACAATTGCATCATCAACTATTATATCGTATTGATGAGATTGATGAAATTGTCATTACAACCCACGAGTCTGCCATCCGAATCATCGATAAAACAGGCCCATTATTTAACCCGGCAGATCGTGACCATTGCCTGCAATATATAACAGCTATCGGATTGCTTTTTGGAAATGTGACAGCAGATCATTATGAAGAAGAAACAGCCAATGACCCAAGAATTGATCAGCTTCGTGCCAAAATGAAAGTGAATGAAGATGAGCGGTACACTGCGGATTACCTTGATGCAGAAAAACGATCTATTGCAAATGCTGTTCAGGTCTTTTTTTATGATGGTACCTCTACAGAAAAAGTTATACGAGAATATCCATTAGGTCATCGGTTTCGTCGCGAAGAAGGAATTCCAAAGCTTCTAAGTAAATTTAAAACAAATCTTGAAACCAGATTTCCAGAAAAACAAGCTGATCAAATTTATGCATTGTGTCAGGATCTTCCAGAATTAAAAAATACGTCTGTTCATAATTTCATGAGTAAATTAGTCATATAAGAGGAGGCATACAATGAGCTGGTTAACCCAGGAACATTCTACGCAAAAAAAGCTAGCTGCGGATTTTCTTGAACTGGTTAAAGACAGGACAATTTTAAAGGTACCAGGAGTTCACGATGGGATGGCTGCTTTAATCGCAAAACAAGTTGGGTTTAAAGCAATCTATTTATCTGGTGCAGCATACACCGCAAGTAAAGGTCTACCTGATTTAGGGATTGTAAACTCAGAAGAAATAGCGTCACGGGCAAAGGATATTATTCGTGCAACTGATCTACCACTCCTTGTAGATATTGATACAGGTTATGGTGGTGTTTTGCAAGCAGTTAAAACTGCTAAAGAAATGGTAGAAGTTAATGTAGCGGCTGTTCAAATTGAGGATCAGGATTTACCAAAAAAATGTGGACACTTGAATGGTAAAAAATTAATTACAAGTGAGGAAATGGTACAGAAAATTAAAGCCATCAAGGAGGTTTCACCTAATTTAGTGGTTGTAGCCAGAACTGATGCATTAGGTGTCGAAGGACTGGATAGTGCAATTAAACGGGCAAATAACTACGCTCAAGCCGGAGCAGATGTGATTTTTTCAGAAGCGTTGACGAAAAAGGAAGAATTTGAACTGTTTAAACAAAGCGTTAGCGTTCCTTTGTTGGCTAATATGACTGAATTCGGAAAAACTCCTTATTATGATGCACAGGAATTTGAGGATTTTGGGTATAATGTAGTAATATATCCTGTTACTTCTTTGCGTGTAGCTGCAAAAGCATATGAAAGAGTTTTTTTTGAAATACATGAAAAAGGTACACAAAAGGACTCTTTACAAAACATGCAGACCCGGGAAGAATTATATGAAACGATAGACTATTATCGATATGAGGATCTGGATAAAAAAATAGCGAAAACAAAGTTGTGATGGATTAAATAGTAATGATTAAAACGTATAAGGAGATTCTTCAGTAGTGGGGAATCTCTTTTTGTAGTTTTCTTTCTACGGTCCGTTTAACCTGAAATAGATTCGTGAAAGGTGTAAAATGGTAGTGACAATTGCTTTATGGGAAAATAAAGCTACAAGGAAACGGAGGAATTAAAATGGCAAACAAAATGATGGAACACATCTTGTTGACACGAAAACGTCTGCGTACGGAAACAGTGAAGGCGGTATTAATGCAGTTTGACGGAGAATTGCTAAAGTTAAATTATGACAACCAACGGACAAAGTATAAGAAAATGCTGGCAAGTCCATTTCAATTTTATCGGGGGAGTGCATTTCTATTTTATTATGATGCTACTCGTATCCCTTTTGCCTACCATACACCAGATGACAAACCTACGTGGCTGCAAGGGGATTTACACTTTGAAAACTTCGGTGCTTTTAAGAATAATGAGGGAAAAGTCGTCTATAACACAAACGATTTTGATGAAGGGTATCTGGGTTCCTATATTTATGATGTTTATCGAATGGCAGTGAGTATTGCTTTGTATAGTGATGAACTTGGGTATGATGAAGAAAGTCAACTCAGGTTGATCAAGGTATATTTACAAGCTTATTATAAACAGCTTCTTTCTTTTGTAGACAGAGAGGAGCTTCCGGGAACGTTAATGTTTCATGAAGAAAATACAGAGGGACCTGTCCAAAATGTATTAAAAGGATTGCCAGAACGTGAAGTGAATGCTGTTTTAGACGCGGTAACAACTGTAGAAAGTGGAGAGCGAAGATTTCACGAATCAGAAGGACTGAAGCATCTGACAGAAGACGAACAGAAAAAACTTGAGCAAGCATGGCCAGAATACATTGATTCACTTGACCCCGATAACAAGCAAAGAGAAGGATTTTATGAAATTAAAGATGTTGTCAAAAAGCTTGGGGCTGGCACGGGTTCAATCGGTCTTCAGCGTTATTATATTTTAATTGATGGTCATAGTGACGGGGATAGTGGAGATCTTGTGCTAGAGGCGAAAGAAGCCCGGACTCCAGCACCAAATCATTTTTTCCCATACGATGAATTGTTCTCAGATAGCGTTCTCAACCAGGGAAAGCGGGTAATAACCGCACAAAAGGCCATGCAGTATCTGCAGGACCCATATTTAGGCTATTTCTCAATTGGTGACCATGACTTTTACGTGCGTGAGAATTCTCCTTACGATGAAGCAGTTGATCCAGGAGAGCTTAAAGATATCGAAAATATGGAAACGACTGTAGAAGTGATGGGCAAAGTCACAGCAAAGGCACATGCACGTGCTGATGAATTTCATTTTGAACATGAAAGTGAAGAAGAAATTGTTAACGCAATTGGTGCTGAATACGACGGTTTTGTTTCGCAGCTTACCGCAGCAGCTCTTTATTACAAAAATCAAGTTGAAGAAGATTACCGTATTTTTGCTGAATGGTGTGAACAGGACTTTAACTTAAAGGTAGAAGAATAGATAGGAAATACCACAGTGTAGTTTTCCACTGTGGTATTTATATGCAGTAAGCTTTTTTCTGCAAGACTGTTTTTAAAAAGATTGTTGTTTTTGACATAAAATCTATAGACTGCGACGTAACAGTTGAATTGATTTTCTACCACCATTTATTAGATTGGTGCTGATCCAGCGTTGCGGAAAAACACTCGCTTTCCTTGGGGAACGCTTCAGCCTCCTCGGAGCATAAACCGCTCACTGCGGGGTCTTCAGACTGTTCCTTTCCCACTGGAGTCTCGCATTTTTCCGCAGCTTAGATAGCTTTCTTTTCAAGGGAGAAGGAGTCCCATTTAACATAGGGGTAATTTGTATTTTTCTATCTTAGTGAAGGCAGAATACATAGACTCCTGCTTAGAACAGCACGAGTCCGAAGACCCCGGAAGAAGCGTTCTTTGCTTCTGAGGAGACTGAGCCGTGCACGCGGAAAGAGAAGTGTTCTGCCGGAACGGCGTCAAAAGAAGTCACGACGTCGCATTTTATATCAACTGCGAAGTTAAAAAGCAACAAAACTTATAAAAGGAGCCTTTTGCAATTAGTGATTTCGCCATAAGCCAAGTTTTCTAAGGGAATTAATTTTTCGTTTTGTACACATTTTCTAAAAAATACGTTAAACTAACACTATTAATAAAAAAGTGAGGAGGATGTACATATGATATGGTTTCTTACCAGACTTTACCCAAAAATTAGCCAAAAGACTCATAATGTGAGATTGTTTTTTATTGTTATTGGAGTACTTATTTTCAGCTCTTTTTTCATTCATTTCCTGGAACCAGAAACCTTTCCAAGTGCGTTTGAAGGACTATGGTGGGTCATGACAACGGTTACCACTGTTGGATATGGGGATATCTACCCACACACAGTTGAGGGCAGGATTTTCGCAATGTTTCTTTACGCAATTGGCATAGGTCTAATGGGTGTTGTGATTGGTAAAGTTGTAAATTTATTTTCATTATATAAGACGTTAAGGGAGGAAGGAAAATTGCCATACAACAAAAGTAATCATTATGTTTTACTTGGTTGGAGTGAGAGAACTGAAAGTACATTGAAAGAGTTATTAAATGATGAAGACGGTAAAGAAATAGTGGTTGTTGCCGACCTTCCACAAACGCCATTTAAACACGATGATGTAACTTTTATTCAGGGGCATCCTGAAGATAGAGAAACCTTAATTGATGCGAACGTTATTAAAGCAACGTCAGTATTGGTTTTTTCTGATGATAGAATACACGATTCCTCTTTATCGGACGGGAAGAGTTTGCTGATTGCATCTTCTATAGAAAAATTAGCAGTTGAGCTTGAGCGTAATATCTACACGATAGTAGAGGTACAGAAAGAAAAGCATATCGATAACTTCAAACATTCAAATGTTGATGAGTTTGTTATTTCCGACGAGACATTTTCCAGGATTATGGCTAAAGCATCCCGTTATCATGGGTCAAGTGCCATTTATACGAAACTGACCAGTGATTTGGATGGCCAGAATATTTACCAGATTAATCCGGATCCAGATTGGATTACATATAAGGATGCATTTGTTTCTTTGTTAGAAAAAGGTGCAACACTTTTGGCAGACCGAAATGATTTAACAATTAATCAAAAGCTCGGTGAAAAAGTACCAGAAGACGCAAAGTTATTTGTAGTATGCGGTGTGGAGACATATAATGAGCTTTGGAAAAAAACTAAATAGAAAACCACTGTAGCCCCCTCTTCTTTATAGTGAAGCATAAGGGGAAAACAGTTTATTTGGAAATTGATTTTTCAGTATCCAGAGATGAGCTTCAGCGTTTGCACGATACAAATTAATGTTAACTTGTAGATGCTCGTGTGAAGCCTTTTATAATATGTGTATGTCCGTCATTTTCCAGCCATCGCATTCGCGTTCATTGAATGATTTGTGTTGTTATACATGGATACAGCTCCCTTTAATTAGATTTCTTAAGAAACGTATGTAAACCAAGCCTATTTTTGTGCATGGACTGTTCCCAGAAAGTTTAATATAATAAAAAAGAAGCGAATCATCACTACTCGTGATCATCCGCTTCTTTTTCTGCTTTTTGAGCAATTTTGCTGGCAATCCAACGCTTTGCTATGGCATCATCAATTTCATACGCTTTACCAACTCGCAGTATTTCGCCATGATAGGCGGTCTGAACGTTCATTAAAACTCTTTGCATCCTAAGTTTCCTCTCAATAGGTTCTTACCTCATTCTATCATTTTCTATGAAGAGATTGTGAATATTTAGCGAATAAATCACTTAAAGCTTTATTCTCTTTCTCTTTAAAAACTTGCTTCCCCCTACTCCATGTCTCAAGTACTTTGATACGCTCTAATTGGCCTTTCTCTACTTCTTTTGGATGGTCGGATAATATGATAAGGTCAGCCTGGTATCCAGGTTTCAACCGTCCTTTTTCATGTTCGCGGAATTCAAGTTCTGCCGCACTTTGTGAATATCCCCGAAAGCTTGCATCAATGGATAATCTCTCTTCAGGAATCCAGCCGCCATTAAGGGGATATCCATCTGTATCTGTCCTGTTTACCGCAGCAAAAATTCCTGTTATTGGTGTAAGGGGACCAATTGGGTTGTCAGAACTTAATGTAAATGGAATTCCCATTTTATCAACTGTGTTCCAAGGGTTACAGAAGCGTTCCCGGTCTATTCCGACCCATTTTACTGTTTGCTTGTACTCCTCCATTATAAATCCAGGCTGTGTTTCGAGATAAGGTTTAACTTTCTGGAGTCTTTCTAATAGATCCGGTGCAAGTACTTGCGCATGAATTATACGGTGCCTAAGTTTTGAAGTATCTACTTTTTCTAAGGCATTTATTGCTTGCTCTACCGCTCTGTCCCCAATTGCATGCATGGCGACCTGCATTCCATTTTCATGCGCAGTTTGGACCATGTCGTCTAACTCTTCTTGTGTATAGATCAGATTACCACTAGTGTCTGGTTTATCGTGATAAGGTTGACGTAAAGCAGATGTGTGTAAACGCTGCGTTCCGTCTAAGAAAATTTTAATAGCACCAACTTTGACGCGTTTACTACCATCACCAGTACGTTTATCAGTTGATCGTAGAAAATTCCTCAAATCATTTATATTATAAATATAATGATGTAAAAAGACGTCAATTTTTAAATGTCCAACTTTTTCCAGACGAAGATACGCATTCCAAAGTCTGTCATAGCTTCCGACAAAATTTAAGTCGTCCGTGTGAGTAGAGGTAATCCCTTTGGATAATAAATAAAATAGTGCATCTTCTACAGCTTCATAAACTTCTTCTTCGCTTTTTTGACGGAAATTAAATTTTATAAAGTGAACTGCGGTGTCCTTGAATCGCCCGGTCCAGTTTCCATTGTCATCAGTCTCAATGAATTGTTCATGATCCCTTAATAGTGCTGGTTCTTGTTGCAGGATTTTTAAAGCTGTATGATTAACGACACATTCATGCCCATCATCATGAAGGAAAAACGCAGGGTTTTTATACCCTAGTTCTTCTAAGTCATCTGCAGTTAATACGTGGTCGAGATCGGCTAATTGACTGTCTATTAACCCACGGCCAACTATCCAGTCGTGTTCCTTCATCTTTTCTTCATTATGCAGGTTGGTTACAGAGGTTTTCATTTCCTCAAATGAAGTGATTACACGTAAATCTATATCCTTATTCATTAGCCCATACCGCAGCAAGTGCATATGTGAGTCATTAAATCCAACTGAAACTACTCGTTGATCATAGTCAATGACATGTGTACCTGTTTCTTTTGTAAGACCTTTGTCAATAGATTTAATCTTTTCACCTTCGATTTGAATGTGAAAAATATCGTCTGGAGATTCTTTCTCAAACGGACGATATAACCGTACATTATTTAATATTTTCATTCTATACCCTCCAGTAACAATTTCTATTGTATCTATTCCCTTAGTTTGGATATCTAACACAATTGTTATAGAATATGAGTGTGTTAAAAAAAATTAGATTTGGTGAGGTGAGAGTTATCATTTCAGAAGATAGTTCTGTGAATAACCTACTACAAAAAACGAAAAATTTATATCAGGACAAGCCATGGCAGTACATGGGAGATGATCAAACATTTCTCATCGTTAACTCCCACTCTGGGGAATATTATTACTGTTCGGTCATTGGTGCGGCCGGTGAAACATTCGGCCTGGCTGTTTATATTGGACAGGAAGGTTTGCTAACCTTACTTAAAGTTTTAAAAGGCGGAGAACCTGATTTTGACTTTTTATTAAAACAACGAAGTATCCTTTTAACGTTTGAAAATAGGGAGGATCTAAGTAAGGAAGATTACCAATTTGTGAAGAACAGCGATGTAACCTTCAGAGGTAAAAAGGCTTGGCCTGTTTTCATTAGTTACCAACCTGGTTATTATCCATGGTTTGTTGATACAAGTGAAATGGCAGCGCTCGAAACAGTCTTAGAACAAGCATTAGAGATATGCCGTGAAGTCAAGGCAGGTACGGCGCTTCCTAATTTCATCAAAGATGGTGAAATATTTGCACGTGTTTATAAAGATAATGGGTATCAAAATGAAGTAGTCCCGCTTAACCATTTTAAGCTAGAGGGTAAAAAATTGGAAGTACCATTAGAAGTTTCGGAATTCGATTTGAAGCGAGCAAAAAAAATAAAACAGGTTTATCAAGTTGCAGTTGAATTTTCCGTTTTCCACGTTGACATGCCTGTACAAGAAGATCCGGGCGAACGGCCAATGTTTCCGTTAATGATAGTGGCTGCAGATCACGAAAAGGGATTTATCTTTTATCAGGATTTGGTATCTAACAATAAGGATTATGGAACGATACAAGCCCATTTGTTAAAGGCATTTCAGGGAATTGAAGGTATCCCTGAGTTAATATTAATGGATACCAGTACTGCTGCAATTATGCAGAGCGTTACCGAAAAGATGGGGTTAAATGTTGAAATTCAAGAAAAGCTTGAAGCTATCGAAGAATTTTATAACCAGTTAGTAGAGGATCTTGATATGGGGTTTTAATAAGGCTGTAAGATTTAGCAGTTTTTAACAGAAAATAGTAAATAGCATTTACTATTAATGCCAGTTTACAGATGTGAATTGTGAATGACACAACATTGTCATAGTTAAAACAATCCCCTTCATCAAATCATTGAATACAACTGACGTTTTCCATTAAACTAGGACTAGGATTTTTATTTGGAGGGGCAGCTATGAGTAAGATTTTATTATTATATACAAGTGTAACTGGTAACACTGAAGAAATTGCTGTTGCAATTGCTGATATGCTACAAAAATATGACCACACTATTTCCATTAAAACTTTTGATATGGATGCTATAGATGTAGAAGAAATAAAGGAGTACGATGCTTTATTGGTCGGAACATATTCATGGGATGATGGAGCCATGCCGTATGAAGTTGAAGACTTTTACGATGAGTTAGAGGACGCTGATATTTCTGGCAAACTGGTTGGAGTTTTTGGCTCAGGAGATACATTTTATACAACGTTTGGAGGAGCTATTGACTTATTGGGTCAACGTTTTGAAGAATTAGGTGCAGATGTAATGGAAGACTGGATAAAAGTCGATTTGGAACCTGATACAAAGGATTTTAAGCGATGCCAAAAGCTTGTTGATAACTTGAACACAAAGCTAAAAGAGGGGGTTTAACTAGACCTGACACTGTATTACGGTGTAATGGAGCGGTTGGCAAGGTTTAAATCAACCGTCATCAACTAGTAGTAGGCCTAGGAGGTACTCATAATGGGGATGTCAATTGAAAAAATAATCTTACATAAACTGAACATGCGGTTAAAGTTTGCATTTCAAACAAGCTTCGGCGCAATCCAGAACAAAGAGTTTTTTATCGTCGAAGCAGTGGACGCACATGGGAATAGCGGGTTTGGTGAATCGGTTGCCTTTACGAGCCCATGGTATACAGAGGAGACAACCAGTACAAACGAGCATGTCATGAAAGAATTTCTTATCCCGTTACTCAGAGAAAACAAAATTGAACATCCAGACAATATTACAGATATTTTCAAGCCTATTAAGCGAAACAATATGGCCAAGGCTGCAATCGAAGGCGCAATCTGGGATCTGTATGCTAAGCAGCAGGACCTGACTTTGACAGAAGTCTTTGGCGGTAAAAAGACAAACATTGATGTTGGGATAAGTCTTGGAATTCAACCAACTGTCACCGATTTGCTCGAAGATATAAACGATTATATTAAACAAGGATTTAAGCGGGTGAAACTAAAGATAAAGCCAGGCTGGGATATTGAAATACTTCGAGAAGTAAGGAATCGTTTTCCAGACACACCAATTATGGCAGATGCGAATTCCGCTTATACGTTAAAGGACATCGATCATTTAAAGAAGTTAGATGATTTAGGTTTGTTGATGATCGAACAGCCTTTAGCGCATGATGATGTAGTCGACCATGCAAAGCTTCAACGTGAACTGGCGACACCTATTTGCCTGGATGAGAGTATCCACTCGTATGATGATGCACGTCATGCGATCGAGCTTGGGTCGTGCAAAATTATCAACGTGAAAATTGGCCGCGTTGGTGGATTAACAGAAGCGAAGCGGATTCATAATCTGTGCCTTGAAAAAAATATACCGGTCTGGTGTGGCGGTATGCTCGAAGCCGGCGTGGGGCGTGCGCATAATATAGCGTTAACAACCTTAGAAGGCTTTACGTTACCTGGTGATACTGCTGGGTCCTCAAGGTATTGGGAAAAAGATATTATTAAGCCAGAAGTTATGGTAGAAAATGGTACAATCAACGTGCCTCCTAAAAATGGAATTGGTTTTGAAATTGATCGAGATGCACTAAAAACGTTCAGTATTGGACAATGGGAATATGAGGTGTAACAAATGATGAAAAGGGGTCAAGGTACTCCTTTCTTTTCAAGTTTAGACAAAAAGAACTGGGTAATATGGTTGTTAATCTTAATGATCACTTTGCTATGGGGATATGCCTGGGTATTGATGAAAGAGTCACTTCACTACATGGGTCCATTTACATTTTCTGCATTTCGCTTTGGAACAGGAGCAGTGGTTCTTCTGTTAATTACTTTTTTGATAGGCAAGGGCTTACCTCCTAAAAAGCACTGGATGCACTTATTTGTTTTGGGGATCCTACAGACAGCAATTGTGTTTTTACTAGTTATGTATGGACTTCGATTTGTTGATGCAGGGAAGTCGTCTGTACTTTTATACTCCATGCCAATCTGGAGTAGTTTGCTAGCTGTGAAATTCTTGAATGAGAAGATTACAGGAGCCAAAATGCTGGGGCTTGGATTGGGTATGTTAGGTTTACTGCTGATACTTGGTTGGGATTTATGGAGTGGACAGGATATCAAAACCATTATCGGAGAGGTTCTCATAGTAGTTGCAGCAATGTCCTGGGGTGCTGCTAATATTTACTACCGTATAAAGCTGCCAGATTTACCAAAGCTTCAGGTCAATGCGTATCAGATGTTATTTGGAACAATAGGCATCGTCATCTTTTCAATAATTACTGAATGGGGGGACCCGATAAACTTCACCCCAGAAAGCATCTATTACATATTATTCACAGGTGTATTAGCATCTGCATTGTGTTTCACGGTATGGTTTATCATTTTAAGTGTAATTGATACAGTTACTGCAACATTATCCACATTACTTGTGCCAATGTTTGGGTTAATCCTGAGCTGGTTAATTTTAGATGAAAGTCTATCAATAGGAATTATAATAGGTTCAATTTGTATAATAGTCGGGATTATTGTTACCCAGATTAAGAAAGAATAGACTCTCAAAGCTGTTTCTCAAGAGGGTCTATTTTTATTTTTGCATACGTTTGCCTATATTTAGTGAATTTCACTTTGATAGTTTACTTGCTATCATTAGTTAGGTACGCACCTGTAAAGGGATTTGATGGTGATATGCCTATATACGATATGCATTAACGTGAAATAGTAATCAAAAGATCACTTGCTCTTTTAAAATTATTGTGATAATATAAAGCCAGTTAGTTAATGCAAGCGTTTGCATTTTTTAATGCTTGATGGCAATGATAGATTCATGCCATTAAAAAAATAGATTTTGATAAAGCGCTTTCTTATAAATGTAGAGTGATAGATAGTTAGCGTAGAAAAATCTGTTTAGAACAGTAAAAAGAAAAAGGGGAGTAGATTGGATGAAAGGTAAAAAGTTTTATACAAAGGTCGCATCTGCTTTATTAGTATCCGGTGTTCTTTTAGCTGGTTGTTCATCTTCTGATGAGGGATCAGGCGAAGCGTCTGGTGATAAAGTGAAAGTAGATATTTTTCAGGGGAAAGTAGAGTTTAAAGAACAGTTTGAAGATCTTACAAAATTATATGAAAAAGAGAATCCTAACGTTGAAATTACTGTTAAAACAGTTGGCGGAGGAACAGAGTATGCACCAGTACTTAAATCTGCGTTCTCTTCAGGTGACGCACCAGATATCTTTAACGTAACAGGACCACAGGATGTTATTGATTATAAAAAACATCTAGCAGATTTATCTGATACAGATGCTGCAAAAGCAGCTCTTGACGGAACACTTGCAACTGTAACTGAAGGTGACAAAATACTTGGTCTACCATTTAACCAAGAAGGTTATGGATTAATTTACAATAAGACAGTATTTGAAAAAGCTGGGATTAACCCAGATGAAATTCTTTCTTATGAAGACTTAGAAAAAGCTGTTGAAAAAATAGATAGCCAAAAAGAAGAACTAGGTCTTGAAGCGGTATTCGCGCTTCCTGCAAAAGAAGCATGGGTACTAGGTGATCACTTAGCAAACGCATTCTTGGCACCGGAATTTGACCATGATGTAATGAAAGCTTTTAATGCAGAAACTGTTACGTTTGAAAAAGGCGATGAAATGAAAAGATTTCTTGACCTTCAAAATAAGTATTCTGTTCAACCAGTGTTAAGCCTGGATTATTCACAACAAGTGGAGGAACACTTCTCACTTCAAAATGTAGCAATGATTCAACAAGGTAACTGGGTATTCCCTTCTGTTGAGCAAATGGATTCAGAATTCGCTCAAAACATTGGTGTACTGCCAATTCCTGTTGAAGGATTCGAAGGTAGAATTCCTGTAGGCGTTCCAAATTATTGGGCTGTAAACAAAAGTTCTGATGACGCTGTAGTACAAGCTTCGAAAGATTTCTTAGATTGGATGTATACATCTGAAGCAGGTAAAAAAGCAGTGCTAGAAGACTTTAAATTTATCCCTGCCTATGAAGGATATGACACAACTAAAATTTCTGATCCACTATCACGCGATATTTACGAATATGCGTCTAATGGAAAAACAATTGGCTGGATATTTGCTGGGTATCCTAGTAACCCATGGGGTACTGGTGTAATTGGACCGAACATGCAAAAATATTTAGCTGGAGAAATGACTTGGGAAGAATTAGAAGCTGATTCAATTGCTAAATGGGAAGAAGAAAGACAAGAATAATTTAATGAAAATCAGCTAACAGAACAGCCTAAGGGCTGTTTTGTTAGCTATTATCATGAGTATAGGCAAAAAATATCGGAGGGGTTCTCATGAGAAATCGAAATCTTTCATTCTGGCTTTTTCTGACGCCGGTTTTATTAGGATTAGTTCTTGTAGTTATCGTTCCATTACTCTACGGAACTGTTTATTCATTTACCAACTGGAATGGTCTTACTGCAACAAAATTTCTGGGACTTGAAAACTATAGTAAACTGCTTCATGACGAGGAATTTATAAACTCCTTAGTATTTACAGTTGGGTTTTCTGTTGTAACGGTTATATTACTTAATGTTTTAGGTTTAGGCTTAGCAATTCTAGTAACTCGAAAAATTAAAACGAATAATTTTTTAAGAACTGTCTTTTTTATGCCGAATTTAATTGGTGGACTTATTTTAGGGTTCATATGGCAGTTTATCTTTATTAGTGTGTTTGGTGACATTGGAGATGCGCTTGGCATTGAAGCTTTGCAGGGCTGGTTATCTACTACCAACACAGGTTTC
Organism: Virgibacillus sp. DJP39; assembly: GCF_049310925.1. NCBI lineage: Bacteria > Bacillati > Bacillota > Bacilli > Caryophanales > Bacillaceae > Virgibacillus > Virgibacillus sp. DJP39. The sequence continues at coordinate 14,923 of NZ_JBMERP010000004.1, forward strand.
TGGGGATTAGTTATCCTGACATGCTGGCAGATGGCTGGGTATATAATGATTATTTATATTGCCTATTTACAAAATATACCAAAAGAGCTGATTGAAGCAGCAAAAATTGATGGAGCAAGCAGTTTTCAGCGTTTTCGTAACATAACATTTCCGCTTGTTGCACCTGCATTTACGGTTAGTATGTTTTTAACACTGTCAGCTTCTTTTAAAATATATGACCAAAACTTATCACTTACAGGTGGTGGTCCATTTGAATCAACGCAGATGGTTGCAATGGAGATCGTAAATACTGCATTTAGTGCCAATGAAATGGCATACGGACAAGCAAAGGCAGTAGTCTTTTTCGTGATTGTTGCTGCAATCGCATTGACACAGGTTTATTACAATAAGAAACGGGAGGTTGACATGTAATGGAGAGCAAACGTAAACTATATATAATAGAAATATTAGGAATATTGCTCGGATTATTATGGTTAGCCCCGTTTTATCTAATGATTGTCAATGCTTTTAAGACAAAGAAAGAAATCTTTATGGGGGTTCTCGGACTACCTGAGCAATTAAGGACTGAAAACTTTGTGGAAGCCTTTATTGATCTGGATTTTATGCAATCACTATTTAATTCGGTTCTAATTACCGGGGTAAGTGTTGCGATCATAATTTTCTTTTCATCAATGGCAGGCTATGCATTAGCACGAAATAAAAGTAAATTAAGTGGCGCTATCTTGTTATTATTTGTTTCAGCAATGTTAATTCCCTTTCAATCCGTTATGATTCCACTCGTTTCCTTATTTGGTATGGTGGATATGCTTAATCAGGCAGGACTGATTTTTATGTATTTAGGATTTGGATCAAGTCTTTCCATATTCCTGTACCATGGGGCAATGACAGGAATATCTACTACCCTGGATGAAGCTGCAACAATTGATGGAGCTAACAAGTTTCAAACATTTACACGAATTATTTTTCCATTATTAAAACCAATATCCGTAACAGTCGGTATCTTAAATGTTATTTGGATTTGGAATGATTACTTATTGCCATCTCTAATATTAAACGAGAATAACGCGACGATTCCGTTGAAAATGTTTTACTTCTTTGGTCAATATACCAAACAATGGCATCTTGCGCTAGCAGGTTTAACCATCGCTATAATACCAGTTATTGTTGGTTACTTCTTTGCTCAAAAACAAATTATTGAAGGTGTATCTGAAGGGGCGGTTAAATAGAAGGAAACGCACCCTACTAAATTGGAAAAGGTGATTGTATTGTCAGTTACGATTAAAGATGTTGCCAAACGAGCAGGTGTTGCTACCTCCACCGTTTCACGCGTCATCTCGGATAGTCCTAAAATCAGTGAAAAAACAAAGCGTAAAGTAAGAAAAGTGATGGAAGAAATAGGCTATCATTTAAACGAAAATGCTAGAAATCTCGTACAACAATCTACAAAAACAGTTGGTATCGTTATGAAAAATTCCACTAGTGAATCGTTGCATGACCCCTTTTTCCCAGAAGTGTTAAGAGGAATCAGTGCGTATTGTCATAAGCAGGATTATAGTATTAGCCTGACAACTGGAGAATCTGAAGAAGCGATTTTTCAGGATGTTACAAAGATGGTTCAGGGAAAAAAGGTTGATGGGTTGATCGTTTCCTACTCTAAAAAGAATGATAAGGTTGTTCCATATCTAATTGAATGTGGCATTCCTTTTGTTGTTATAGGTAAGCCAGTGGGTCAAATCAATCAAATACTTTATGTAGATAATGACAATATTTACGCGGCAAAAGAAGCTACAGAACATTTGGTCAAGCTTGGTCACGAAAAGATAGGATTTATTGGTGGGAACACTGAATTTGAAGTGGCAGAGGCTCGTTCAAACGGTTATAAAGAAGCTATACGTTTGAATAACCTAGTAGTTACAGAAGACTATGTAAGAAGTCCAAAATCACCTGAGCTAGCAAAGCAGGCGGTTTATGAGCTGATGAAGTTACCCGTACCACCTACTGGGTTAGTCATTACCGACGACTTGTCTGCATTAAGTGTATTGTTAGTTTTAAAAAAATTAAATCTTGACGTGCCTGAGAATATTAGTATTATCACTTTTAACAACACGATGATCTCTAAGTTTTCAAGTCCCCCAATGACGTCTGTTGATACTCAGATTTATCAGTTGGGCTATGAGTCAGCACGTTGTTTGATTGATGAGATAAAAGACCCTTCCTCTATTAAGAGAAGTGTAATTATACCAACGTTTATCGAGGAAAGAGAATCAAGTGTTACCTATGTGCAAAAATAGAATTCATGTGATAACAAGCTATGAATTTTATTTTTTGCTATTTAATGCAAACGATTTCCCTATAATTGCATTAGATGATACAACGGGTTAGGTAGTTTAAGTAGGGTTTAATTTAAAGCGTGGGTGCATGAATGGCATAACCGGGATGATTAATAGATTTGAGGAGGAGCTTCTATGAAAGGTATTATGGGTGGTTTATATGGTGTTAGTGAATGGATCAGTCGATTTGCCGTAGTTAATTTGTTATGGCTCCTCTTAAATCTTCCACTTGTTTTAATCGTCGTAAATATAATGTGGGGAAAACAAGAGGGAGCAGCTTTTCTAATGGTACCACTTATTAGTTTAATGCCTCTCTTGTTTTTCCCAGCAACTAGTGCAATGTTTGCATCTGCAAGAGACTGGGTTCTTAGCAAGGATAGTAGTTCAATCACTAAAGCTTACTTTCGCTACTACAAAGAAAATTATAAAAAAAGTTTACTCGGGGGTATGCTCCTAACTGGATTGTGGTTAATCTGGGGTATTGATTATTACTATTTTAAAGATGAAAGTGTACTATTTATGTTTAGTTTTTTAATGATGGGTGTCGTTTTATTCGTTTATACAATCAATTTTTTCTCGATTATTGTTCACTATGAGTTGAAATTACGTAGTATGTTAAAAAAATCTCTCATAATCACCATAGGCAGTCCAATTTTGTTTTTAACAGTTGCCATTGCTAGTGGTGTCATTCTTTATGTAAGTGTCAATGGACCGTTATTTTTAATTCCGTTTTTTACGGGATCACTCATTTCATTTGTAAGCTTTTCTGCTTTTTACAGATTGTATATCAAACTAACAACCGTACACGATTGAGGGGAATTTAATAAATAGACAGAGGGGGACAATCATGAATAGAATATGGTGGAAAGAAGCAATAGCCTATCAAATTTATCCGCGTAGTTTTATGGATTCAAATGGCGATGGGATTGGTGATATTCAAGGTATTATTGCCAAACTGGACTATTTACAGCAGCTGGGGATTGATGTTATCTGGATTTGTCCCATTTACCAATCGCCAAATGATGATAATGGCTATGATATAAGTGACTACACAGGGATAATGCATGAATTCGGAACAATGGCTGACTTTGACCAGCTGTTACAGGAAGTTCACCGCCGTGGGATGAAATTAATTATGGATTTGGTCATAAACCATACATCAGATGAACATCCTTGGTTTATTGAATCACGTTCTTCAAAAGACAATGCTTATCGGGATTATTATATATGGCATGAAGGTGAAAGTAATCAGGAACCAAACAACTGGGAGTCCATCTTTGGTGACTCTGCCTGGGAATATGATGAAAAAACGAAGGAATATTTTATGCATGTTTTTTCTCGAAAACAACCTGATTTGAACTGGGAAAACAAAAATGTACGTAAAGATTTATATAAAATGATTAATTGGTGGCTGGACAAAGGAATTGACGGATTTCGTATCGACGCTATTTCACATATTAAAAAAATACCGGGATTTCCAGATTTACCAAACCCACAAAAGAAGAAGTATGTTCCTTCTATGAAGGGCCATATGAATCGTGATGGAATTCAAGTTTATCTAGAAGAATTAAAGCAGGAAACGTTTGCGAAATACGATATCATGACAGTCGGTGAAGCCAATGGTGTAACTGTAGAACAAGCAGATGAATGGGTTGGAGAAGAAAACGGCAAATTTAATATGATTTTCCAATTTGAGCATCTTGATTTATGGGGGAAAGGCACAACTGGTGGGCTGAATATTCATGCACTAAAGAAAACACTTACCAAATGGCAAATTGGCCTTGAAGGTAGGGGTTGGAATGCATTATTCCTCGAAAATCACGATCAGCCTCGTTCCGTTTCAACATGGGGAAATGATAAAGAGTTAAGGAATAAGTCAGCTAAGTGCCTGGCAACGATGTACTTTTTAATGCAGGGTACACCATTCATTTATCAAGGACAGGAAATTGGGATGACCAATGTCCAGTTTGATTCCATTGATGATTATAATGATGTTGCCATTAAGAACCTGTATCGAAATGAAAGAGATGAAGGCAAAACACATGAGGAAGTTATGGAAGTTATCTGGAAAAATGGTCGTGATAACTCAAGAACACCTATGCAGTGGAATAACGGAGAAAATGCCGGGTTTACCAAAGGCAAGCCTTGGCTGAAAGTAAATCCTAACTACACCACTATTAATGTTGAGCAATCCATGAAAGATACGGATTCTATTTATCATTACTATAAGCAACTTATTGATTTAAGAAAAAAAGAAGATGTACTTGTATATGGAAGTTATCATTTGATTCTAGAAAACCATGACAGCATTTATGCATATACAAGAACGCTGGAAGATGAAACGATGTTGGTTTTAGCGAATCTCTTTAATAAAGAAGCGGAGTTCGACTTGCCGAAGAACTTGAAAAGTAAGTCGAAAAAGTTATGTGTAAGTAATTATGACTTGGACCAGAATGAGTTTACATTAAAGCCATATGAGGCGAGGGTTTATAAATTAAACTAAAAATATAAAATGGGATGGGTGATGTGTTATTACATCACCTATCCTTTTTTATATTAGGAATTAATGTAAAAAAAGACCCTGACGACTCAACAGAGCTCAGGGTAAAAATTATTTGTTGTGGTGAATGGATTAGGGGAGGGAACCATTCACCCAGTAACTAATTTTTGCTTAACCCAAGTATAAGTGCAAACAACTGTCGAGTCCATATTACTTAAGTCACAAAAAACTTGGGACATATTGTAGAACTATGTCAAAAGATGGGGGATATAGTAACCAAGGTGAAAAGTAAGCAGGTAACCAAAAATAAGGTGGTGCCTGGCACCATAATTATAAAAACAAATCAGTTAATAATATAATATTTCAAAATAGTAATTGTTTATTGGTATGGAGTTGTTTAATATGGAGTAAATAGCATGTAGGGAATGAAGAAGAATGGATTATATAATTGGTATTGATGGTGGAGGGACAAAAACACAATGTTTGGTGGCTGATGAAAATGGGTTTATTTTAGCTAGTTCAGTTGGTGGTTCGACAAATCCAAACGTAATTAACTCTACTATTCTTCAAGAAACATTTAAAACACTGCTAGATGATCTCAATCAACAATTAGACAATGATGTATATAACCATGTCACGCATTTGTTTGCAGGTATTTCGGGTGCGGGCATGGTAATGAATCAAAATGAAATCAAACGCATTCTTACTGAATTACTGCCAGCAAGTGTTTCGATTGAGGTATATCCAGATCCGATAAATGCTCTCTATTCAGGGACCTTTGGGAAGCCTGGTATAGTGCAAATAGCGGGAACGGGTTCTATTACATATGGAATAAATGAAAATTTGGAACACGATAGAGTCGGAGGTTGGGGTTATTTATTTGGTGATGAAGGCAGTGGTTATGATTTAGGAAAACAGGGTATTATTGCAGCACTGAAAGCATTTGATGGTCGGGGTAAGGAGACCATTTTAGAAGAAATGCTCTATGACAGTTTTAAAGTTAAAGATGGGCATGAATTAGTTTCTAAGATATACACATCACCATTTCCTAAGCATGAGGTAGCACCAATCAGCCGAATTGTTATGAAGGCATACGAATACAATGATGCTGTAGCTCAAAAAATTGTTACAGATGCAGTTGGGGAAATCAGTACAAGTATACTGACGCTGTATAACAAGCTTTTAAAGAATGGAGAATCTGTGAAAGTAGTTCTTTGTGGAGGAGTTTTTACTAACAAAAACGTACTCCCGCCATTAATTCTCAAGGAACTCACACGCTATAACAGTTTCTTCAGTATTGTAATACCAGATTTCCCGCCAGTTGGTGGGTCATTGATTGGTGCTTATTTGTCAAAGGGACATAGAGTAAATAGAGAGTTAGTAAAAACAATTAGCGATAGTTATCACGTAATAAATAAAGGGAGTAGGTGATCCAGTGTCACATATTAAAGGTGGATTAGTCATATTAAATGAAATGGTAAACAGCCTACCACCATCAGAGAAAAAGATCGCAAAATATATACTTGATCATCCAGAAGAATCAATTTTATTAACCGTAGTAGCACTTGGAGAAAGAAGTAAAACAAGTAGTGCAGCTGTAATTCGGTTATGTAAATCATTAGGGTTTAAAGGATTTCAGGAATTAAAAATTCGCGTGACAGGTGATTTACAGGACCAGGAAATTAAAGGCTATCGTGATATTCAGCCAAATGAATCTTACAAAGATATAATAGAAAAAGTTACTTCAAACACAATGCAGACGCTAAAAGAAACAGCAGATATATTAAAAGTTGAGGATCTTAAAAATGCCGTTACGACTTTATCCCGTGCTAAGTCTATATTATTTATAGGTTTTGGTGCGTCACATATTGCAGCAAAAGATGCTGAACAAAAGTTTTTGAGGATTGATAAACAAGCGCAAGCGCTGTCAGATGTACATATGGCTGCAACATCTATTGCAAACAAAGGTCCAAATGACGTGGTTGTTGGGATATCCTTTTCCGGAAAGACCTCAGATGTAGTTAAATTATTGGAGTTGGCAAAACATAAAAATGTCCAGACTATTAGTATTACTAAATACGGAAAAACCCCAGTAACAAATTTTTCTGATATTCAGTTACATACTTCTGCAGCAAAAGAGGCTACTTTCAGGAGTGGCGCTACATCTTCACGGATTGCACAGCTGCACGTAATTGACATTCTATTTATGTGTCTGGCATCTGAAGAGTATGAAGAAACGGTGAGACATCTGGATGAAACAAGGGATGCAATTCGTTTTTTTAGAGGAAGTCCAACAAAACCAAAAAAAGTATAATACATTCTGGAGTTAGTGAATAAACATAAATAAAATGACCCAAGCTCAGTCTGTACACACTGAAATATTATTACTAAAATGCCAATCAATGATTGACAAAAAATATCAGTCGGACTATACTTAAATCAACTTCAAAAGATTAGGATAATTTTAAATAGATAACATTTTTTGTAAACGCTTACTAACTGATGAGGAGATAACTATGCCAATGAAAATATCTGCTTTAACAACAGAGCAAAGAAATGAAAACAGTATGGCACTTGATCAAATGTCAACGAGTGATATTTTAGGTGTAATTAACCAAGAGGATAAAAAAGTAGCAATTGCAGTGGAAGCTGTTTTACCTAAAGTTGAAGAAGCGGTTGAACATATTTACAATGCGTTAGCCAAAGGCGGTCGTCTCTTTTATGTAGGTGCAGGAACGAGTGGACGATTAGGCGTGATTGATGCCTCTGAATGCCCACCTACTTTTATGACTTCAAAAGATATGGTTCAGACAGTTATGGCTGGTGGCATGAGTGCTTTTGTGGATGCTGTTGAAGGAACTGAGGATAATGAGCTTCAGGGTGAAGCAGATTTAAAAGAAAGGAACCTTACTGAGAACGATGCAGTAATTGGAATTACCGCAAGTGGACGAACACCATATCCAATTGGTGCATTGAAGTTAGCTCGAGAGATCGGGGCTTTTACTGTAGGGCTATCATGTAATGACAATTCGTTAATTAGTCAGTATGCTGATTGTGCAATAGAGGTAGTGGTTGGGCCAGAAGTATTGACAGGTTCTACTAGAATGAAAGCGGCTACAGCTCATAAAATGGTTCTAAACATGATCAGTACAACCACTATGGTGAAACTTGGGAAAGTCTATGAGAACCTAATGGTGGATGTTCATGCAAGTAATTATAAATTGTTGGAAAGAGCTAAACACACACTAACGGAAATAACGGATGTTAGCTATGAGGAAGCTGAAAAAGTGCTGACGTTAACAAACAATGAAGTTAAACCTGCTATCGTTATGATCGAGGGGAACGTGTCTTTTAATGAGGCAAAGGATGCTATCAGACAAAGTAAAGGGTATGTAAGAAAGGCAATTGATAATGTGAAATATTCAATCTGAAAACATTAGAACTGACATTGATAGTTTTTTGCAACTGTTGATGTGTTTTATATAATTTTTAAAAAACGAGGGGGAGAATTGCTTGAAAAAACTATTTAAGAAACAGTTTTTGTTAACATTATTGGCTATTTTTATGCTGGCTCTAGTAGTAGGATGCAGTGACAAAGAGGAAACAGGTGGTGAGGCTGATAAGAAAAAGAGTGATGGGGAAATTTCTGGAAAGCTCGAAATTCAGTACTTTGTTGGAGGTTACGGTGACGCCTGGTGGAAAGATGTAATCGCAGGCTATAAAGAAAAGTATCCTGATGTAGAAGTTACCGAACACGCGGGACCGAATATCAACGAGGAAATGAAAACACGTTGGATATCAGGAAGTCCACCTGATGTCGTATACATTGATGGTGCAGGTTCTAGTGAAACACAAATGGTGGAAGATGGACAATTAATGGATCTTACTGATTGGGTTGAAACAATTAAACTTGAAGATGGTACACCTTTAATGGATAGCTTTATTGTGCCTCCAAGTGATTATGATGGAAAAATATTCAGTTTACCACTTGTTTTCGATACATGGGGAACTTGGTACGATAAAAAGATGTTTGAAGAAGGTGGCTATGAAATACCTTCTGACTTTGACAGCTGGATGACGTCAATGGGAGAAATTCAGGATAAAGAAGGTATTACACCATTTACAACTACAGGCCAGTATCCTTATTACTTCTTAAGAGGGGTACTGTACCCTGCATTTGGTGCAGCAGGTGGGGATGAATTATTAACATCTGTCATTACCGGTGAAGAGGGTGCATGGACTAGTGAGCCGGTGTTAGAGGTTATGAAAAAAGTTCAGAAAATGCAAGAAGCGGGTTATATCGATCCTGGCTTTGCAGCACTTAACCATACACAATCCCAAATGAACTTTATACTCGGTAAGAGCGCATACATTCCTGTAGGTTTCTGGTTGCCGAACGAGATGGCAAAGGATGTACCAGAAGACTTTGAATTTGGTTTCATTCCTTCTCCAATGAATGAAGCGGGAGAGCCAATGTTAGTAGTTCCGGATTTACGTCCTCTAGCAATTGCAAAGGATGCTAATAATCCTGAAGCAGCAAAAGCTTTTGTAGAGTTTGCTTATCAAAAGGAATATGCAGCTAAATTTGCAGAGTTAACAGGAGCTTTGATGAATATGAAAGGTGTAGACATTGACAGTAACGAAAATGTTCCTGCCTATTTGAAGGATGCTAACAAAATGATTAATGATCCGGAGCAAGTAGCTATTCACCACAAGCCTCATCCAATGAGTGCAGATCTTGAGACGCCAATCAGTGATGCTTTAGTTGCACTAATGCTAGGTGATATTGACGCTAAAGAATTCACGGAGAAAGCGGAAGCTGCTGCTGCAGATTATCGGGAATAATTGCTTTAGTTAGATTAGGGATGTAAAGGCAGGTTCTGTTCCTGCCTTTGCATTTTTTCTATTAGTTTGTTAGAGACTGGATGATTACAACTTTGTATAGAAAAGAGGGATTGGATGGTTCAGTCCAAAAGTAAAAAAGTTATGTTTCTTTTATTTTGTTTGCTGCCTACTTTGTTGGTGTTCGGAATTTTTACTATATACCCTTTAATTAATGGTCTTTATTTATCTTTTTTTGAATGGTCTGGTGCTGGTGGAGCAAAAGAATTTATCGGATTAGAAAACTATATGGCACTTTTTAATGACCCAATTATCCCAAAAGCGATTTGGCATGATTACTTTTTAGTTATTGCTAAGGTTTTCGGAATAATGATTTTAGCTACTTATTTTGCAGTAGCACTTACACAGCTCAGGCTCAAAGAATCTCCTTTTTACCGCATTGTTTTCTTTTTCCCCAATATTATGTCGGTAGTGGTTATTGGTATTTTATGGACATTTATTTTTAATCCTGACTTAGGGTTAATAAATTCCGGTTTAAGGGCTATAGGTTTGGAAAGTTGGACGAGACCATGGCTAGGTGATTTGCAATGGGCATTACCAGCACTTGTTCTGCCATCCGTCTGGGCCGGGATTGGCTTATTTATGCTCTTGCTAATGGGTGGTATCGCCAACGTACCAAAGAGTATGTATGAAGCGGCGGATATAGATGGTGCAAGCAACTGGCAACAATTCTGGCGTATAACCGTTCCACTAGTTTGGCCACAAATTAAGACATCGATCTTATATATTGTTATTACAACTCTAAATGGTTCTTTCATCATTGTGCAAGTAATGACTAGGGGTGGTCCAAATAATGCTACACAGGTTATGGGGTCATACCTATACCAGGAAGCATTTACTGAGTATAACTTCGGTTATGGAGCAACGATCGGTGTAATGATTTTAATCTTATCATTGGCTACTGTATTGGTATTACAATTCCTGCTGAAAAGAGATAAGGTTGAATACTAGGGGGGAAAGCATGACACATAAAATTAGTCGCTTATTAATGAAGAGCATTATTCGAATTCCGTTAATTATATGGTCGTTAGTTGTACTGTACCCGATATTATGGATGTTCATGGGGGCATTTAAGTCCAATGGGGAAATATTCGCGTCACCATGGGCGTTACCAGAAACGTTCAACTTTAGTAATTTTGTTACCGCCTGGACGGATTATAACATTGGATCGAGTTTTCTAAACAGTTTATTTGTTACGGTTTTAGGTACTGCGTTATGTCTAGTATTTGCTATACCTACTTCCTATGCAATAGAACGAATCAGATTCAAGTTTAGCAAGGTATTATTTAATACGTATTTGTCTGCAATGATGATTCCAATGGTGCTAGGTTGGATTCCATTGTTTTTCCTTTTGTTAAAGTTTAATATGCTGGATAATATATGGGCACTTGCACTTGTTTACGCGGTAACACAAATTCCATTTAGTATATTTATAATGACAAGCTTCATGAGCAGTATACCTAGAGAACTAGAAGAGGCTGCTGCAATTGATGGCATGTCACAGTATGGAATTCTACTAAAAGTGGTTACGCCATTATTAACCACCGGAATTATTACGGTATCAATTATGAATGCTGTTACCTTCTGGAATGAGTATTTCATGGCATTAATTTTCCTTCAGACCGATGGAAATTACACGCTAGGTTTAGCAATGGATCTAATGAACAGGGAAGCCCAGTACACGAATGCCTGGGGTGCATTGTTCGCAGGCCTGTCTATTGCGATTATACCTGTTATGATCATCTATGCTATCTTCCAGCGCTGGATTGTAAAAGGGATGATGGAAGGCGCGTTAAAAGGATAACATGATCCATCTTACCTTCTTGTACTATATAAACTAGTAAAAAAAGAAAACCTTGACTCAATGATAGAGTCAAGGTTTTTAAGCTTTTTTATTTCTTATATAGTAAATACTTTTCTCTAATTTCTTTAAACTTGTTTAAATCTTTCTGCCATTGTACTTTCATGGATTCTACAGATTCACCGTTTTTAATTGCTTCACGAACCCAACTATTTCCGATTAAATTATCAAAAAAGGATATACCTGAACTATTTTCTGGTCGAAATGCAAAGTCTTCAGGGTATAAATCGTGAATAGCTTTAACAATGTGAAGACCCGTTTCGATAGGCAGATATGCATTTTTATCTGTCACATGTATTTGTATACCGTGACTTAATGTCCCGCGATGCTTTGAAAATGCCGGTGTAAATGAAGCTGCACGGAATAAGACTCCAGGTAAATCCAACTCACTTAATGTCGTAGCAAGTTCAGTGCTATTAATAAACGGTGCCCCAATTAGTTCAAATGGTCTCGTTGTCCCACGACCTTCTGAAATATTTGTACCTTCAATTAATGCGGCTCCCGGATATACCATTGCCGTGTCAAGTGTTGGCATGTTTGGAGATGGCATAACGAACTCGAGTGGTGTTTCATCATAATACATGTCACGTTTCCATTCGCTCATTTCTACAACTGTTAAATCTGCACCGATATTAAATTCAGTATTAAATAACTTTGCCAATTCTCCGACGGTCATACCATGTCTAAGTGGAATTGGATATTTACCAATAAATGATGCATATTTTGAGTCTAGTACTGGTCCTTCGACTTTAGCTCCACTTAAAGGGTTAGGTCGGTCTAACACGATAAACGGTATGTCGTTTTCCTGTGCAGCTTCCATTGCATATGCCATGGTGTAAATATACGTGTAAAATCTCGTTCCAACGTCTTGAATATCAAATACTAGCACATCAACGTTTTCTAGCATTTCAGGTGTAGGTTTACGAGTTTGTCCATACAAACTGTAGACAGGTAGACCGGTATTTTCATCAATATAGTAATCTACATAATCTCCAGCTTGTGCACTGCCACGGACACCGTGTTCTGGACCGTACAATGCGGTTAAGTTAATATCCGGGTCATTGTGAAACAGGTCCACAATACTAGTTAACTCTTGGTCTACTCCTGTAGGGTTCGTGATTAATCCTACGCGCTTTCCTTCGAGTAAATTTTTTTGTTCATCTAGTAAAACTTCAACTCCTAATTGAAACTTTTTAAGCTGTCCCTTGTGCTTCCCATTATCTGCAGAAACCCCTGACATTGACGTCAGTACCAATATAGCTACTAATACTACCAAAGATAATTTTTTCACGATAAATTCTCCTCCTATTTAAAGATTAGTATGACAACCCGTGGCCAAAGTTATATAGTACGTCATCGTTTAAATCTGGTATGGTGACAGGTAGTAATCCAGTTGGAGTATTTTCCCCAAAAATTGTAGCAGCGGTTGCATTAAAGCTTGCCTCTCTAAATCCATATTGTGCAAGGTATGAATCGACTGTTGTGTATGCCATTATGTCGTATGGATTTCGAATACCCACTCCAATTACTGGTGCATTTGCATTTTTTATAACTTGGTTAACCATCTGCATCTGTGAGCTATCAATGGATCTGCCGCTCACATTATATGTGTAGGATCCGACAATAACCGAATCAGCTTCCTGTACGATGCTTAGCTGACTTTCTGAAAGTGGGCCTCCTGTTCTAATTACCTCTGTATTTGCATGAAATTGACTAATTGCCTCATATAAGGAAGAAACAAAGGAATTACCAACTACCACAATCTTTTGATCATCATTTAATGCTAGAGGCAATGTATTTTCATTTTTAACAAGTGTGATTGACTGTTCAGCCACTTTTTTCTCAACCTGTTTATGTGCTTCAGATCCAACAACTTCTTTTGCATGTGCTATTACCTCGTTGATAGGTGTCGGATTTTCTTCTTTTATAATGCCACGATTTACCTTTAAGGTTAAAATTCGTTTGACAGATGCCTCAATGCGCTCCTCGGTAATTTCGCCAGATTCAACTGCATTATATAAACCATCTGCAACATCTTTTAATCCTACAGGCATCAACACGATATCTGATCCGGCTTTTACCGAACGGATTGCAGCATCAACAGCGCCAAAGTGATCTTGGATGGCTCCCATATTTAATGCGTCTGTAATTATTACACCTTCAAACCCCATATAATCACGCATTAGCCCTGTGAGCACTTTATGGGAAAGAGTTGCTGGCAATGATATTTCAGTGCCGTCCTTTTTTGAAATAACCTTTGTATCATCTATTTTAGGAAAAGTTACATGTGCAGTCATAACGGCGTCTATTCCAGCATCCATAGCTTTTTGAAATGGATATAGTTCCACTTTTTTCAACCGCTCTAAATCGTAAGGTACTTCTGGTAATCCAAGATGTGAGTCTACTGCAGTATCTCCATGACCTGGAAAATGCTTAGCAGTTGCTGCTACTCCAGTACTTTGCAACCCTTTCGTATAAGCAATTCCTAAATCAGCAACAAGCTCAGAGGATTCACCAAAAGAACGGACACCAATTACTGGATTGTCTGGATTGTTGTTGACATCAAGAACAGGTGCAAGGTTCATATTTATACCCAGTGCCTTCAGCTCTTCACCGATTGCCTGTCCGACCTCGCCTGCAAGCTCTGATGACCTTGTTGCGCCAAGTGCCATATTTCCTGGCATGTCCGTTCCAGATTGGAGGCGTGTAACGATTCCACCTTCCTGGTCGATTGTCATTAACAGACCATACTTTTCAGTTGCTTCCTGATATGCAGAAACTAGCTTTGCTGTTTGTTCAGTTGTTACAACATTTTCTCTAAAAAGAATAACGCCGCCAAGGTGATATTCTTTTACCAGTTGTTCAATCTCGGGCAACATTTCGGTTACGTTTTCGCCATCCCAATTTCTGAAATCCGGCATTAACAGTTGACCGATTTTTTCTTTCATTGTCATACTCTTAATAGCGTTTAGTATGATGTCGTACTTTTCATTTTCCTGTTTAACGACTTTGCCGCTTGACATCGGTTTTCCTTTTTCATTTGAATTATCGACCTTAAAATCTACAGCAATTCGATCACTAAAATTCTCGTTTGAAACGCTGATAAAGGAGCGCCCATTTTGACCAGTAAATGTAACAATACCGTTTTTATCTACTGTGGCCACGTTTTTATTGGTTGATTCCCATTTTAAATTTGTAGATGTTTTGGTGAAATGCCCATCTTCGTATATGTTTAAGGCCTGTAAAGCAAGCTTATTATCCTCTATTATTGAGTTGACCTCTGGTACATTCTGATACAAAATCAGATCTTTCACCTGGTCATTCTCCTCCGCCGCATAAATGTAAGTAGAAGAGAAAGTAATTTGACTGCCCAACATTGTAAGAATGACGATTATAACTAAAGGTATGCGTTTCGAAACTCTCATTCATATCCCTCCATTTTAGTAGTTACGTTTTTCCCATTGGTCTGTCATATTGAATTGAGGTAATGCTTGGTTTCCATTATTCTCTTTTATAGAAGCATTGGTTATATACCATCCACGTCCGTTTGTTGAAGAATCCGTTTGGTAGTTAAATCGTATATATTCAGTGTCTTTAGGGAGTAAGACTTCTTTTGACTGCCAATCAATGCTACTACCTGTTAATGAGGGTGCAGCGAGAGCCCAGTTCAGACCATCCTCAGAAACTTCGATAAAACCTTGATCATAGCCTTGTTCAATTCTGTACCATGTGTCAAAAGTAAGTTTAGCCTCCGATTCAATAGTTACTTTTGCTGTAAGAGAACTATTTAGCTTGTCCCCATAACCTGAAAACCATGCATCTTGTCCTTTTGGAATGGAAACTGGAATAGCATCTGCAACCTGCCTTGAAAATTGACGCCTGGCAGGATTTGTAGAAACTGTCTCACGTGTCGGATGTACGCGGTTTGTGAGCAAAATTGCTATCGTATCGTTATTTAAATTGATGGCAATAGATGTACCGGTGTAACCAGTGTGACCTATTGTCGAGGCCACGGTTAGCGCGTCCATATACCAGCCCTGTGAAAGTTCCCAGCCAAGCCCATGCTCATCACCTGGAAATTGCGGGAGTTGATTTTCTACTAATAGTTGAATGGTCTCGGGTTGCAGAATCTGTTTGCCCTTGTATTTGCCATCATTGATAAACATATGTGCTAGAGTAGCTAAATCATCAGCAGTTGAAAAAACACCTGCATGCCCGGAAACGCCTGATAAAGACCATGCATTCTCGTCATGTACATTACCCCATACAAGGCCTCTGTTAGTCCATGGTTGATATTCAGTTGCAGCGATCCGGTTCTTTAGCGATTTTGGTGGGTTATACATAGTGTCTGACATGTTGAGTGGTACTAGAAGGTTATCATTTACGAATACATCTAGACGCTTTCCAGATATACGTTCGATTAATGCACCTAAAGTAATCATGTTTAAATCACTATAGGTATATGTTGTTCCTGGAGGGGTGTCTAACGGGTATTCAAAAACATAGTCCATCCGATCTTCACGACTTTCTCCGACCGTATAAAGAGGGATCCAAGCACGGAATCCGGAAGTGTGGGTCATTAACTGTTTGATAGTTACATCTTGTTTGCCGTTTTGGGCAAATTCGGGAATGTAATCCGAGACTGGATCTTCTAGCTCAAAATAGCCTAGTTCATAAAGTTTCATTGCAGCAGTAGTAGTGAAAATCTTACTAAGTGATGCAAGATCAAAAATGGTATCTTTTTGCATAGCAATTGGATCACTTACTGGATTACTTTCACCATCTTCATAGAGAAATGCATGACCATATGCTTCGTGTTGAACGATATGACCACGTTTGGCCACGAATGTTACCGCACCTGGCATAACATCTTCGTTGATCATTGATTCCATTATTGAAGATATCTCATCCAGAGGTGCTTGTCTCATACCCGCACCTTGTGCTGATCCAGGATGCAGGATAGAAGATGTTGGCCCCGGTAAACCCCAGGAAAAAATCGGATGGGGTCGTTCATGCGACTTCTTTTTTACATGTTTTTCAATCGTAGGTGAAGGGTTTGCACTCACTGGGAGTACGGCAATTACTAGCAATGACAATGTAGTAGCAATAGAAAAAGAAGCAAACAGCAACTTTTTATACATACACTTTTCTCCTCCAATCTCTAGTTTTTGATAACGCTTACACTAACTGTCTCAACTGTATGTTTAATTAGGATAGGAGTCCATATTACTTAAGTCACAAAAAACTTGGGACATATTGTAGAACTGTGCCAGAAGATGGGGGAGTTAGTAACCAAGGGGAAAAGTAAGCAGGTAACCAAAAATAAGGTGGTGCCTGGCACCACCTTATTTTTGGTTTATTGTTTTTCTATTTTCCAGATTCCTGTTACGTATTCCTGTATGGTTCGGTCGCTTGAGAATTTTCCGGAATGTGCAATGTTGATCAGGCTTTTTGACAGCCACTTGTTGCTGTGGCGATATGCTTGATCAACTAGCTGTTGTGTTTCTACATATCCATCAAAATCTTTTAGAATAAAATAAGGGTCGTTGGTAGAAAGGATATGGTAATAGATGTCCTTAAATTCCATATTTTGCGTCCCGGTTATTCCATCCCTTAACTGATGCAGAATCTGCCTTATTCTCTCATCGTTTTGATAGACCTCGTTTGCAGTATATGCGCCATTTTGGTAGAAATCAAAAACTTCTTCAGCTCGCAGTCCAAATATAAAGATATTCGGATCACCCACCAAATTCTTAATTTCAATATTTGCCCCGTCGAGCGTTCCGATTGTCAATGCACCGTTCATCATCATTTTCATGTTTCCCGTTCCAGATGCTTCTTTCCCTGCAGTTGATATCTGCTCACTCAAGTCTGCCGCTGGTATTATTTTTTCTGCTAGACTGACATTGTAGTTTTCCAGAAATACAACTTTTAATTTATCTTTTATATCAGTGTCATAATTGACAATTGATGCAACGGTATTGATTAACTTAATAACTTCCTTCGCAAAATAGTAGCTGGGCGCGGCTTTTGCTCCAAATATAAACGTTCTTGGCGTAATTTCAAGCTGTGGATTTTCCTTTAACTCATTGTACAAATAGATGACATGGAAGATATTAAGTAATTGGCGTTTGTATTCATGGAGCCGTTTAATCTGTACGTCAAAAATTGATTGATCATCGACGATAATACCAGTTGATTTGTGGATGTATGCAGCCAAATCACGCTTGTTTTCTAGTTTTATATTTCCAAGTTTTTCCAATAATGGACGATCTGTAGCGTAGCGCAATAAGTGCGTCAATTCTCTCGGTCGTTTTATCCAACTGGGTCCAATTGTTTCAGAAATTAAACTTGCTAAACGAGGGTTAGCCATTAGCAGCCAGCGTCTATGGGTGATTCCATTTGTTTTGTTGTTAAATCGATTTGGGTACAATGTGTAAAAGTTCTGCATTTCCTGTGTTTTTAAGATTTCAGTGTGTAGCTTAGCAACTCCATTAACACTGAAGCTGCCGATAATTGCAAGCCTTGCCATGTGGATTTGGTCGTCAGCAATCACAGCCATCTCAGGTATTTTCCCGCGGAGCTCAGGTTGATCAAACCAGATCCCCTGACAAAAACGTTCATTGATTTCCTCAATAATCATATAAAGACGGGGGACAAGAGACTGAATCATATCTACAGGCCACTTTTCAAGCGCTTCACTCATAATCGTATGGTTGGTATATGCAAAAACCTTTGTTGTGATATTCCATGCGTTATCCCATCCAAAACCTTCGTCATCCATTAACATCCGCATCAATTCAGGAATTGCCAGACTTGGATGCGTATCATTTATTTGAATAACAACCTTTTCAGGTAAGTATTTTAGTGACTTGTGCATATTTTTTTTATAGTTATTGACTATGTTTTTAAGGCTTGAAGCAACGAGAAAGTACTGTTGTTTAATTCGGAGCCTTTTCCCATCTTCGCTCGAATCGTCTGGATAAAGAATTCCCGAAATTTGTTCGATTAAGTAGTTATGCTCCAGGTCCTTATAATAGTTAGAATCATCACAGTTAGATAGTTCACTGATTGAAACAGGTTCCGCGCTCCACAAACGAAGCGTATTTATTACCTGATTATCATAGCCGACAATTGGAACATCGTAAGGGACAGCATTTACCAAATTCGTGTTTTCATACTTACACTCAAGGGTACCATTTTTTCGTTTGATCATATTAACTGATCCACCAAACTGAACTTGGACTGTTTCGTTTTCTTTTCTGGATTCCCAGGGATAAGGGTTTTTTAACCAATAATCAGGAAGTTCCGTCTGATAGCCATTAATGAACCGCTGCTCAAACATTCCGTAGCGGTAGCGTATTCCATAACCATGGCCAGGATAATGAAGGGATGCCATTGAATCGAGAAAGCAGGCTGCTAATCTTCCTAAACCACCATTTCCAAGTCCAGGGTCATGTTCTTCTTTATACACTTCAGCTGGATCAAATCCAAGCTGAATCAAGGATCGATCGCATATTTCTGCCATGCCGCTATTTAACAGGTTACTTTTCAGTAAGCTGCCAATCAGAAATTCCATGGATAAATAATAGATTTGTTTTGGTTGCTTTTCCTGGTAGTTTTCGTTTGTGTTATACCAACTGCCTTTAATCTCTTGGTTGACTATCGAGCTGACCACATAAAATATATCACTAATCGAAGCATTTTCTACTTTCCTATCGTACTCTGTTTCTATTTTAAGACTTATCGCTTTAACAAATGTATCAACGGTCCATTTCGTCAATGTATATCCACTCTTTTCGTTAGTTCTTTACCTACGCTTGGCCTTTATTAACAACAGTTTCAAGTAGTGATTCATATAGGCCTGTGTATGCATTGGCAGATTCTTTCCAACTGAAGTTACTCTTGTTAACATTTTTCAATAGTGTGGACCACTTATCTGGATCATGATAAATTTCAAAAGAATATGTTAAAGCGTTTAAAAATTCGTGTGCATTATAGTTTTCAAAACTGAAGCCATTGCCAGTCCCGTCTACTTCATTGAAAGGGGTGACCGTATCTTTTAGTCCTCCTGTTTCTCTGACAATTGGAACTGTCTTGTACTGAAGAGCTATTAATTGTGACAGTCCACATGGTTCAAATTGTGATGGCATTACAAAGAAATCACCTGCCGCATACAGTTGCCTTGCGAGTGCCTCATCGAAACCTAGATAGGAAACGAGCTTATCCTTGTTTCGTTCGGCAGCATGGTAGCAAAAGTTCTCAAATTCAAAGTCTCCTGTACCCAACACGATGAATTGAACATCCTTCTGCAAAAACTCATCCAGAATAGTTTGAACCAAATGAAGCCCTTTCTGTTCTACCAAACGAGTAATCATCACATACAAAGGTTTTTCAGCATCTATTGGTAAGCCTAATTTCTTTTGCAGGTTCTCTTTATTTTCCTTTTTCTTAGCTCTTGAATAGATGTAGTTTGCATGAATGTGCGGGTCGGTCTTTGGGTTATAGTCGTCTACATCGACACCATTGATTATCCCAACTAAATCATTCTGACGATCTGCAAAAAGTGAGTGTAATCCTTCACCGTAATAGATTGTTTTAATTTCTTCTGCATAGGTAGGACTTACTGTTGTAATTTTATCGGCATGAAAAATACCGCTTTTCATACAATTAAGCAGACCATTCCATTCAAGTCCTCCGATGTGTTCAGGTGGTATATTGAACAACTCGTCAAATCCGTCTTTGGGAATAATCCCCTGATACTTTATATTATGGATGGTGAAAACAGTTTTCATGTTTTCAACAGGTTCTACTATTTTCGCAAAAGCGACTGCCAGACCTGCTTGCCAGTCGTGTCCATGAAGGATGTCAGGCTTAAAGTCCAGCACAGATAATGATTCAATCACAGCCTGACAGAAAAAGACGAATCGTTCACCATCATCATAATAGCCGTAGACTCCTTTTCGAGTGAAATAATAATCATTTTCAATGAAATAATAATGTACGCCGTTATGATTTAATTCATAAATATTCGCTTCTTGACTGCGCCATCCTACATTTACGTGAATCGATGTTACCCATTCCAAGTAACCTTGCCATTTTGTAATTATTTCTTCATAGAGAGGAAGGATTACCCTCACATCAGTATTTTCATTTTTGTTTAATACTTGTGGTAATGAACCGACTACATCTGCTAATCCTCCAGTTTTGACAAACGGGCTGCATTCTGATGCGACAAATAAAACTTTTTTCCCCATAGCTACATTCTCTCCTTAAATTGTTCTTCTTTTGGCAATGACAAACGGCTGTTCTTTTGCTCCCTTTAGTACTTGGTCTTTCGTTATTGTTACATCCTTATCCAGGATGACATTTTCAATATGTGCTCCTTGTTCAATAGTACAGCGCTGCATGATAATGGAGTTTTTAATAACTGCACCCTCGCTCACTTTCACACCACGAAACAAGACACTGGTATCAACCTCACCTTTAATCGTACATCCCGTGGCTACTAATGAGTTTCTCACATTTGAGGAGCCACTGTACTTCGTTGGAGCTTGATTACCAATTTTAGTCATGACATGTTCGTCTTTTGAAAAAAGCCGTTGATACGATTCTTTTTCAAGCAACTCCATATTTTGCCGAAAATAACTTTCAATGGAGTTGATAATGGAGCTGTAGCCATCATAATGATACGTTTGAATGTTTAATTTACTAAGATTTGCTTTTATTCCATCCATAAAGAAATGACTTTTGTAGTCAGCAATACATTCATCCACTAAGTCCAATAGTAAGGATTTCCGCAAGACATATACGCCGGTGAAAACATGGGGATTTGTGGGGTCACTCTGTAAAGAGGTAACCCAATTATCCGCATCCACTTTAACCTTAATACACGGGTTATGTTCTGGTAGAAGATTTTCGTATGTGGTTGTTAGTAATGTTACATCAGCGCCAGTGTCCAGATGACGCTGAAACATGTCATGATAGACTGTATTGGAAATGAACTGACTACCGCTTATTAAAACATAATCAGATTTGCCTCTTTCAAAATAATCCCGATTATTATGGAAATAGCTTAAATCACCTTTTGAAATGTCAGCTGGGTCATTCCAGTCAGGTGGCAGGATAAATAAACCACCATGGCGCCTATCCAAGTCCCAGTCAGCACCTGATCCGAGATGATCCATCAGCGACCGGTATTTGTTTCTTGTAAAAATGGCAACTTCACTTATATTTGATTTTGCCATATTGGAAAGTGTGAAATCTATTAAACGATAACGCCCTGCAAACGGAACAGCAGCACCACATCTGAAGTACGTTAGTTCATTCAAGAAATCGTGTTCATGCTCTAAATTAATTAAACCCATCATTGTGTCCATCGAAACACCCCCGTAATAATTGTTAACGTGTACGTTCTTCTTTTTAAAGTGAAGAAAGTATAAAAATTAGCGTTTTTCTGTCTAGCTCCAGCGCCTAGCCCCTCGAGGATTTAAGTCAAATCTCTTTGTGATAAAAACCATCACTAAGAAATTCGTCTTAAACTGGTCGGGGCTGATTAAGGCGCTTGCGCTTTTCTTAATTGGCCACTGCTTTTAAGTTGTCACTGGATAAAACAATTGGTTCTTCTTCGGAGTTTGCAATAATCTTCGTATAATCAGGTATCGTTACATTTTCCTGTACAATAACCCTTTCTAAGTGCACATTCGCACCAATTTTAACGCCAGGATGTAAAATGGATTGTTTGATTACGGAGTCATTACCAACTTCAACATTTTCAAATAATATAGATTGATAAAGCTCTCCGGACACAATGCAGCCGTTATTGACAAGTGAATGTTTGATTACGGCGTCTTTTCCAATAAGTTGTGGTCCAAAATTGGAGTCATGGGAATATGTTCGCCATTCTTTATTGTTTAATGAAAGGGTCAAATCTTCTTTTAAAAGATCCATATGTGCTTCCCAATAACTATCAATTGTTCCGACATCTTTCCAATACCCTTCAAAACGATAGGCATACAGCTTGCAATTGTCCGCTATCATGGCTGGCAATATGTCTTGCCCAAAGTCATGATTGGACGCTGAATCTGAGGCATCGGCTTCCAGGTAATTCTTTAAGAGCTTCCAATTAAAAACATAAATCCCCATTGACGCGAGATTACTTTGGGCATGCTCCGGTTTTTCGTCAAATTCATAGATTTTCAGATCATCGGTTGTATTGAGAATCCCAAAACGCGAGGTATCTTTCCACGGAACCTCGACGACAGAAATCGTAACATCAGCCTTTTTTTCCTTGTGTTGACGAAGCAATTCATCATAATCCATGTGGTAAATATGGTCACCGGAAAGGACGATTAAATATTCAGGGTCATACCGATCAACAAAGTTCTTGTTTTTTGTAATTGCATCAGCTGTACCTAAATACCACTTGCCACCGTCATTTTCAGTGAAGGGGGACAAAATAGTGAGTCCATCCTCCATCCGGTCCAAATCCCATGGTTTGCCAACCCCGATATGTTTGTGAAGCTCCAGTGGTGAATACTGCGTTAACACACCAACTGTATGCATGCGGGAATTAATGCAATTACTTAATGCAAAATCAATAATCCGATACCTGCCACCAAACAGAACCGCTGGCTTTGCCAAATTTTTCGTCAATGATCCTAACCGCTTGCCGACTCCACCAGCCAGCAGCATCGTAACGCACTCTTTTTTCATAACTTATCCTCCTTCAAACGATTGTGAGGCAGTTGCTTAAAAACACATACTGCGAGTGGGGGGACTTTTACTTTTATATGCTGACTTTGGCCATGCCATTCATCCGGAATACTAAAATGAGTCGTGATGTTGCACTGGTCTGAGCCTCCATAACTGGCTGCATCTGAATTAAACACTTCCCGGTATCTTCCAGGTGCGCAGACACCAACTTTATAATCGTAGTAAACAGTCGGTGTAAAATTGCAAAGAATAAGCAAATCTTCTGATGAATTTTTACTTTTACGTTTAAAAGCAATCACGCTTTGTTCCATATTGTCTGCATCTGTCCATTGAAATCCTGCTGGGTCATGATCGAGCGTATATAGGGAAGGCGAATCAAGGTAAAAGTGATTTAATGCTTTAACATAATCAAATAATGCACTGTGCAAAGGGTATTCCAGCAGCAGCCAATCCAATTCATGCTGGTCTCTCCATTCGATATACTGACCAAATTCTCCACCCATAAATAACAGTTTTTTGCCTGGATGAACCATCATATAGCCATAAAGTAGGCGAAGATTGGCAAACTGCTGCCAGCGATCTCCAGGCATTTTATTTAACAATGACTTCTTTCCATGGACCACTTCATCATGGGAAAGGGGTAGTACAAAATTTTCAGTATGTTTATACATAAATGAAAAGGTTAATAGATTGTGATGCCATTTTCGGTAAACTGGATCGTATTCCATGTAGGTGAGCATGTCATTCATCCAACCCATGTCCCATTTGAAATTAAAACCAAGACCGCCAAGGTAGGTAGGCTTGCTAACACCTGGAAGATCTGAACTGTCCTCAGCCATCATTAAAGCTGTTGGGAAGGACTCAAAAATAACCTCGTTTAACTTTTTGATAAAAGCCATCGCCTCAAGGTTCTCGTCCCCTCCGAATCCATTCGTCAGCTGTACTTCATCCGCGCCTCGGTCAAAATTCAACGAAGTCATACTGGCAACCGCGTCAACCCGCAGTCCATCAATATGAAATTCTTCCAACCAATAGACAGCATTGGAAATGAGAAAGCTTTGTACTTCTGGACGACCAAAATCAAATGTCAAAGTACCCCAGGAACGTTTTTCAGCTTTATCAGAGTCTTTGTATTCATATAGCGCTTCTCCATCAAACAGACGGAGACCTTGCTCGTCTTTGCAAAAATGCCCCGGTACCCAGTCCATAATCACGCCAATCCCGTTCTGATGACATTGGTCAATAAAATACTTAAAATCATTTGGTTTACCGTAACGACTAGTAGGTGCGTAATAGCCAGTAATTTGATAACCCCATGACAAATCAAACGGATGCTCTGAGAGAGGCATTAGCTCAATATGCGTGTACCCAAGCTCTTTAACATATGGAATTAACTCGCTGGCTAACTCTCGATAGGAATAATAGCTTCCATCATTTTTGGTCTTCCAGGACCCAAAATGAATTTCATAAATGAGAATAGGCTCCTTGTATGGATCAAGATTATTTTTATTACCTTCCCAATTAGCGTCATCCCACATATACTTATCAGAAGCGGGTGTGACAGATGCTGTTAGTGGCCGAATCTCTGCCTGAAAAGCATATGGATCTGCTTTTAAAAATGCCGGGCCTTCTGCAGGTGTGATCCGATATTTATAAGGGGAATTCAATTCGATTTCAGTAAAAAAACCTGTCCACAGCCCTGCCTGATTTAGCCGAGTCAACGAATAATTCTTACCGGTCCAGTTATTAAAATCACCAGCAACTTCCACTTCAGTTGCGTTTGGTGCCCATACTGCGAAGTGAAGACCCTGCTCACCCTTGGATTCACTCAGATGACAGCCAAGAAACTGGTAGCTGCGATAATTTGTTCCTTGGTGAAATAGATAAACGTCCTGGTCTGCGACTAGATTCGACATAAGCGACTCCTTTTAGTGTAGTTTCGACATAATTTTTAAGAATATTCAGTCTTTTTTGTTGAAAAATAAAAGCGCATTACGTTCACTCGTATCATTTCTGACAGGAGAATTGTAATATGCCTAAGTATGTCCGACTAAATCTTTATACCATTCTGGGTTGAGTATAGCACAAACAAGAGTTAAAGTGAACAATATTGGGAATATTAATAGTAGTGATAAACTTTTAGTTGGCTCTTTTCTTAAGTTTTGTTGCTCTTTAAGCTCGTATTTGATACAAAATGCGAAGTAGTGAAAACTTTTTTGACGTCCTGCAATCGATGCGGAAAAATCACTACGCGCACCTTAGGGCTTGCGCTGAGCCTCCTAGGGTCGCAAAAACCGCTCACTGCGGGGTCTCAACCCTTCGCTTTCCCGCAGGAGTCTTCGTGTTTTTCCTCCGCTAACGTGATGTTTAAATAGTACTTTATGGCTCATTCACTATTACGATAGTTGTTTGGAGCGGAGGACCGTTGACTCCTGCGGGAACAGCACGAGTCTGAAGACCCCGCTGAGTGGTTTTCTCAAGGAGGCTGAGGCCGTGCCCGCGGAAAGCAACGGTCCGTAGCGGAAAAACAACTCAGCGCATACTTCGCGGTTTATAGTTTTTGTGTCAGAAACAACAATTTTTTATAAAACAGCCTTTAAATTAAAAGAAATTTAATTATTAAAAGGCAAGCGCCTGTGAATATTATCAGTAGAGAAATGAGGAATCGATTAATGGTAAAATCCGTTGCATGGATCGATGAAAAGAATAAACTGACGGTAGAACTGGATAGCCTTGAGATAGTGAACGAGCCGATGCCTACAATTGACATAGAAGGACGAGGGGTTTCTGTGGAATCTATTGAAATGCTAAACACAGAAACAACTAAACTTACATTAAAAGATCCACTGCCACTTGGCAAAGAAGCTTTCCTTGTATGGGGAGAAAACAAAACACCTATTTACCCAAGAGATGTCGTGCGGACTGATTGGTTTGATCAAACTTATGACGCGACGGACGAACAGCTTGGGTATACCTATTCCTCGGAGAAAACAGCTTTTTCCGTTTGGGCACCATCTGCTACGAGCATGGAACTGATTTTACAACACGACCGGATTTCAATGTCCAGGAAGCCAAATGGGGTATGGCACAATATGGTGGTTGGTGACTGGAACAATGCACGCTACCATTTTGCTGCAACCGTTAATGGAATAGAACAGCAGGTAAATGATCCTTATGGAAAAAGCATGACAGCAAATAGTGGCAGGAGTGTCGTTCTGGATTTAGCTACGACAGATCCAAGTAGTTTTCGTCGGATTACCTACCCAAAAGTTTCTAAACAAGATGCAGTTATCTATGAACTCCATGTACGTGACGCAACAAGCTCTGTAGAGAGCGGTGTTAGAAACAAAGGGAAATTTCTTGGCTTAACCGAAAGAAACACAAAAACCCCTAGTGGATATTCGACCGGATTATCCTACATCAAGCAGTTAGGTTGTACACATGTACAGCTGCTTCCTATTCAGGATTTCGCCCGAGTTGACGAATTAAAACCTCAGAGCAGCTATAACTGGGGCTATGATCCACTGTTTTATATGGTGCCGGAAGGAAGCTATACGACAAGCGCTACCAACCCGTCCGCCAGAGTTAGCGAGTGCAAACAAATGATACAGGCTTTTCATGAAGAAGGACTTTCTGTCATTCTTGATGTCGTTTATAACCATGTCTTTTTCCATCCTGATTCAGCCTTTGAAAAGTTGGTTCCGGGTTATTATTTTCGATACAAGCAAGATGGCAGTTTAAGTAATGGGACCGGAACAGGAAATGATCTGGCTACTGAACGCATGATGGTGCGTAAATTTATTTTGGACTGTGTTGATTATTGGATAAAGGAATACCAGGTAGATGGATTTCGATTCGATTTAATGGGCGCTATGGATGTTGAAACTATGAAAATAATTCATAATCGTTGTCTTGCGGCAGATAGGCCAATACTGTTGCTTGGAGAAGGGTGGGATTTGCATACCCAGCTTCAACCGGATCAAAAAGCCACACTTTCGCAATCTAATCAGCTGGAGGAAATTAGCTTCTTTAGCGACAGGTTCCGTGATTCACTTAAAGGAAACCTATTTAATGCAGGTGATAGCGGGTATGCCAACGGAAATGGGCATTATATTGAGCGACTTCCACAGTTGGTAGCAGGTTCCAGCCATCCTATGTTTGGAAATAGGTTATTTTCAAACCCACTCCAATCAGTAAATTATGTTGAGTGTCATGACAATCTCACACTGTGGGATAAGTTACTATTGTCGAATCCAGATACGTCGGAACTTGACAGGAAGCGAATGCACCAGCTTGCGACAGGGTTAACTATTCTCAGCCAGGGGGTTCCTTTCCTGCATGCAGGTCAAGAATTCTTTCGGTCGAAAAATGGTGATGAAAACAGCTATATTTCTGGAGATGAAGTTAATAAAATAGACTGGATGCAGCGTGGGAGAGAGAACGCCAATGTTCAATGGATCCGTAACCTAATAGCACTCCGCAAAAAATATAGATTATTCCGGCTGGGGTCTGCGGCAGAAATACAGCACCGGCTGCATATTGTAACCGCACCTGATCCTGTATTTGGTTATATGTTAGTGGGAGAACGGGAGGACTTTGCGATTTTTGTTAATCCGACAGATCGGGTAGTGAAAATCAGTATGCCGTCTCAAGGACGGTGGGTGAAGCTGGTTAGTAACCATGCTTGTTTGACATCACCTATTAGTAGTTTGTTGCACGGTGTTACGGAGATTGGAGGATATGAATTGGGTGTTTGGAGGAAGAAGCGGGTGTAGTGGTGGAGTCAAAACGGAGTCACCATGCTAATCCACTAGAATCGCGCACCAATCGAGCACCACTGCCCAGAATCGAGTGCCAATCCGAAAAATCGAGCACCGCTTACCAATTATCGAGCGCCAGGAGGCTGGTGCTCGATAATTTAATTTGATGCTCGATTTGACATGGCCGGTGCTCGATTCCACATGGTTGATGCTCGAAAATCCAAGGACGAACGCAGAATGTCGGAAATTCTGCCACCGCACCCAATCAGAATCGACACACGCACGCCACTTCAAAACCAAACAATGTTCCAGGAAATATCCCCCAAACGATCCCCAACCATGGACATAATCACGCTAGCAAACTAAAATAGTAGTAAGTCGAAAATTGCGGGTGAACAATATGGAAATGCAGCCATTTAAAAAGGTAACAGAAGCAAGTTATTTAACGGCCGAAAAAGCCTGGAGCTATCGGGCAATTCTTCGTTATTTTTATATTCAGCACGAGCGAATGCGAGAGTTTCTTTTTCCAGAGGAAATTTATTCATATTTGGTAGATTTACAGGGGTTTAATGATTATTCAGAGGAACAATTACATAGTGATTTGGATCAACTCACACGGTGGAATAACTTAATCGCACGACAGGAAACAGGCCGATCACGTTCGATTGAGGAATTCAAGAAAAAACGGTTCAGGTATCAATGTACACCATATACCGTCGAATTTGAGCGAATGATGCAGGAATTGGAAAAGGGCGGAGACGTATTTGGTGGGTCACTGGAAAAGAAAGAATTCGAGCGTTTGTATCAGGCGCTAACGGAATTGGAAACAATTGTGATGAATGAAACATTGCCTCCAGCCGATGAGTGTGCGCAATTGTGGAATGATGTGTTCACCTATTTTAGGGCGATTACGAAAAACACAGCGGATTATATTGCCCATATTAATAGTGAACAGGCTGAGGAGCGGATGCAAACAGAGGCGTTCCTTGTTTTTAAGGATCAGTTTACGACGTATCTGAGAGATTTTATTGTAGGATTACAGCAAACCGCATTAAAAATCCAGCAATTGCTGCAAAGTGTAACCAAACAGCAGCTTGAAGCTTTACAGAAGCAGGTTATTATTCACCAGCAACAGGTCCCGAGATTTGAGGATCTTGGGCTTTCTGAAGCGGATCAGTTAGAAGAACAGCAAGGAAAATGGGATAGCTTAACGGCTTGGTTTTTAGGAAACCAACATGGCGAAAGTGAATTCGATATGCTTCAGATTAGAACGAATGAACAGATCCGCCGTATAACGCGCGTGGTTCAGCGGCTTGGGGAAAGGCACCAGTATTTCCGTAGCCGTAAGAAGGATTATTTACACTTAGCCAAATGGTTTGATTCGTTTACCGATGTCAAAGAGGCACATGAATTATCGGCTGTCGTATTCGGTGTTTTTCATACACGGCATTTATTCAGTGACCATGTGCCAACAGACGATATCTACACCGATGTCTGGGACGAAACTCCAATAACGCATGAAACAAAACCAAGGATTCGAAACTTCCGGGAGAAGACAAGAGCTGGAGCAATTATAAGCCAGCAGGAAGCAAAGGAACAAGCACGTCAAGAACACTTAAAACGTAAGCAGGAAGAACTGCAAACGCTGGAAAATTATATGCAAGGTAATGAAATACGGTTGGATCAGCTACCCGTGATTGAAACCCATGTCCGGAAAATGCTGCTGACCTGGATTGGCAAGGCAATGGCACGAAAAGACCGCACGTTTAAAACAGAGCATGGTCGAAAAATGAAAGTCATTGTATCGCCCAATGAGCGTGTTCGTGTCCAAGCCGAGGATGGGGTTATGGACATGCCGGCCGTTGTTTTTCAGTTTTTAGATGAGGTGAACGTATAAATGGAAACTACTTTATTTGATGAAAAAGCACAAACAGCCTTGCGCACATTACTCGAAAAGTTTTGGGTGCTACGGATGAAGGATCCTGAAGTCTATCAGCTTATTCGAGAACGCGAACAAACCATCAAGCGCTACGTAGAAGATAAAATGGGCTTTGACCTCGTCGTTCATCAGCATTTTATAAAACTGGAAAAGATCCCAGTCGAGACGAAAGCGTGGATGGGCATGCAGGAGTTTTCTGACCCGCGTGATTATGCAATGTTTTGTTGTGCGCTGGCATTTACTGAAAACCGCACCGTAGACGAGCAGTTCCTCCTTTCCGATATTTGTGAGGATATTAAGGACATGTATCCTGGTGAATTTCCACTCGATTGGACCAACTACAGCCACCGTAAATCACTAGTACGGGTTATCAAGCAACTGGAAAAGCTATCGATTCTATCGGTGGTAGAAGGGGAAGTTGAACAATTCGCAATGGACGAGGAACAGGAAGTGTTATATGAAACAACTGTTTATGCGCGCTATTTCATGCGGTCTTTTCAGGGTGATTTAAGCACGTATCAATCAACTACTGAAATATTAAACGATGAATGGGAACGACATGCTGCGGATGCAAGGAGAAAGCGAGTATACCGGAAATTGTTGTTGTCACCAGTTGTTCACCGGCAAAGCGAGGATGATCCGGACTTTGCTTATATTCGTAATTACCGGAACAGGATTCGTGACGACATCGAGGAACACACGATGTTTCGGTTAGAAATCTTTAAAAATGCCGCATTGCTAGTTGCCGATGAGAAGAAACAGGAATTGACCCTGTTTCCTGATCAAAAAGCGTTAGCGGATATCGCGTTACACTTTGCTTCGTACTTGCGCGCGGAACTGGAAACATATTCACCAGATTCATTCGGTAATATTCGCCTCACACGGGTCGCATTTGAGCAAATTACTGCTATCCTGCACAAGCGCTTTGGTGAAGGATGGAGTAAACAATACCGTGAGGGAACAACTGCCAGTACGACAAATGAATTGATCGCTTTATTAGTAGACTGGGAAATGCTTGAAAAAGAATCCGATACAAATGCCTTTATTGTTAAACCGTTAATCGGTCGTTTTTCAGGACATTATCCAAAAGACTTTTTGGAAAACAGGAAGGAGGAAGATGAACATGGAGAAGCAGAATAAATGGAAAATGAATCGTGCGGGGCTGTTGAACTTTTGGTATTACGATGATGAAATATTCGACTTCTCAGATGGAAAATTACTCTTGCGTGGGAGCAATGGATCTGGTAAATCAGTAACCATGCAAAGTATTCTTCCTGTGCTGCTGGACGGAAAAAAATCACCTGACCGCCTGGACCCATTTGGTTCAAAGGCGCGTAAAATGGAGGATTATTTACTTGGTGAAAAGGACATTGTAGACCGTGATGAACGAACAGGTTATCTGTTTATTGAATATAAGCGTGAAGACACAAACCAATACATTACAACAGGGATTGGCTTGCAGGCCCGTCGCCATAAAACAATGAACTTCTGGGGATTTGCGATTACCGATAATCGCCGGATTGGCAAAGATTTTCAGCTGTATGAAGTGGAACATAACGCTGGAAAAAAACAACAGATTCCATTATCACGTATTCAACTGGAAAACCGCATTGGAACTGGTGGTCAGGTCGTTCGGACGCAAGGCGATTATATGAAGCTTGTAAACAAATACATATTTGGCTTTGAAACAATTGAAGCGTATGAGGACTTAATCAAGCTACTGATTCAACTCCGCAGTCCAAAGCTTTCCAAGGATTTTAAACCAACAGTTATTTATGAAATTCTGGAAGCTGCATTGCCACCACTGACTGACGAAGATCTGCGTCATCTGTCAGATACGATTGAACATATGGATCAAACGAAACAACAAATCGAACAGCTCGAACGGGAACATGAGGCTGTAAGTAAGCTGATCAAACGCTATGATGCCTATAACGAATATGCACTTGTTGAAAAGGCAAACGGTTTTGTGGATTCGAAAAAACGCCTTACAAATGAAGAAAAAGCTGTCCAGGAAAAAGTGGAACAAAATCAGAAGCTTGAACGTGAGATTGCTAGCTTGAAAGCACGGGCACTTGAACTGGAGCAGTCCTCCCAAGTTTTGGAACAAAAGCGAAACAGATTGCAGGGCCATAAGGTCTGGAATTTAGAAAAAGAACGGACAGAAGAACGAAATGCCTGGAATGATCTAGAGACAGATTTAGATAAAAAAGACAAGCAACAGACGGATAAAAAGCGCCAGGAACTTGCGACCAAGGCGGATCAGGAAAAGTTGGAAGCGGAGATCGTCTCAATTGATAGTGAGCTGGACGATATGCTTGAAGACCTGGTTACAGCAGCTGAAGATTCCTCGTTTGGGCAACACGAACTCAATGTACAAGACTTTCAACGGCATAAGGAAACAGAACACGATTTCACAGTATGGAAGCTAGAAGCTGAGCGCCATTTTCAGTTACTGGATGAAATCAGTGATCAACTCCGAACCTATGAACAATTAAAGAAGGAGCTTACAGATTTTGATCGATTAATCGCCTCTGTCAAACAGGATGTCGATAAACTAAAGCAAGAAGAAAGCGATTGGCTTGGTATTTTTGAAAAAGATAAACAAGATAAATTGGACAAAATTCACGCATGGACAGAAAACCATTCTTTTTTTGAAATAGATCAAGCTATTTTGCAGCAAACAGCACGTGATATGTATCAATTATATGAGCCGATTAACTATGAAAAAATACGGGTTCCGTTTGTTAGAGCCAACAGTGAATTCCAACTTCGAATTAATGAAGATATCGCAACACACAACAGTCAATACAAGGAATTAGGAAATAAGATTACAGAAAAGCAAGCTGAACTTACCGATTGGAAAAATAAACACGATCCGGAGCCGCCGAACCAGCAACAGGAAACAAAAGATGCTCGAAAACAATTGAAAGATGCAGGAAACAAATTTATACCTTTCTATGAAGCGGTAGAATTTCATGAGCATGTGCCTGAAGATGTACGCAAACGAATCGAAGCGGCTTTGTTAGACACAGGGTTACTTGACGCATTGATAACAGCAGAAGAAACAGCTGTCCAACATGACCGTGTTATCCAAGCAAAACCTAACATGATGGCCTATACACTTGCAGACTTTTTATTGCCAGATGTTGGAGCTGATTCTGTCGTGTCCTCTGTCAAAATTGATGAAGTCTTACGCAGTATTTTAGTTGACGGTGAAACGATAGATGATGTGGTTATTCATGAGGACGGTAGTTATGCCATTGGCTTGTTGCATGGACATGCGGTGCCAGTTGACAACGTCAGGTTCATTGGTCGGAACGCGCGAAAACGGTACCGTGAAGAACAAATCGAACGGATAACAGCGGAAATCGAGACGTTGCAAGAGCAGCAACAGGGGATTGTTTGGGTAGTTGATGAGCTGAAAAAGGATATTCAGTCCGCAGACAATTCTTTGCAAAAATTTCCGAACGATGACGATTTACAGGAGAGCTTTCTAAATATTGAGAAGAAGCGGTTTGAAATTAAAGAAAATGAAAAGCAGTTGCAACGACTCGACGTCCAAATGAATGACACGTACAAGCGCTACCAGACAGTGAAGGGAACGCTTGACACCCAAACACGCACGTTAAATATTGAGTTTTCCTTCACCGCCTATGCAGAAGCCAAAAGCCGAATGCGTCACTATGAAAAGGATTTACACGGATTAATTAACAAGCACATAACGTACCGACATAAACAGGAAAGTTTAAATCAGGCAAGCAACCGCTTGAAGGAATTAATTGCAGAAGTCGATGAGTTGAGCGGTGAAATAAATATATTGACGGATAAAAAAGATCGAAAAGCACAAAACATCACTGAAATCGAAAAACAACTGGAATCAGAAGGTGTAGCGGACATCCGCAAGCAAATCCAGGATGTTCAGCAGGCACTAAAGGAAACAGACAGAGAACTCTCTGAAAATAAGACACAGCTTCCATATAAAGAAGCGGATAAACGGACGCTTATGCTTGAAATCGAAAAGCAAAATCAGCAAATCAGGTTCCTGCAGCATTTAATTGAAGCATGGCAGGAAACTTTTTCACGGGAAATCAATTATGGATTTATTTCCGTACCAGAGGATATCGATGTGCCGGACAAGCTAGCTGCATGGGTAGATAAAAACTATAAGCAAGTACTAAAGGAAAAAGACAACTCGAAAATAGAAGGTCAGCTGACAAGTGTGTACCATGAACAACAATCAAACTTAGTGGAATATCGTATGTCAGACACATATATGCCGGCAACAGAGCTGCCATGGATGAACGAGGGATGGACAGAGGAACAACGAATTCTCATTAGTAATTGGCAACAAAAAGCAAGCCGCCGTTTGATCCAGCTCGATTTTCAAGGGAAGCGGGTTAGTCCCTATTATATAGAAGATAGAATTAATCAGGATCGCTTGCGCCAGCAAACCATGCTTGATACGCAAGACAGGCAGTTGTATGAAGAAATATTGTATGATTCTGTAGGAAAAAAACTGCGTAGCCGGATTAACCGGGCTCAAGGCTGGACAAAGAAAATGGATTCACTAATGGCAAACAGTGATTCATCATCAGGCTTATCGTTCTCCATTCGTTGGAAGCCACGAACAGCTGAGACAGAAGCAGAACTTGATACGAAGGAATTAGTTGATTTACTGCGCCGTGACCCACGGCTGTTGAAGGAAGAGGATTTAAACCAGGTAATCGAGCATTTCCGCTCGCGAATTGAAAATGCCAAAGAACTTGTTGAAATTAAAGGCGAGGGAAGCACATTATTGCAGGTGTTAAAGGATGTGCTCGATTATCGAAATTGGTTTTCATTTGTATTGTCCTATCAGCGTGAAGGCGAACCGAAGCGGGAACTAACAAATCATGCCTTCTACAAGTTTAGTGGTGGTGAAAAGGCTATGGCGATGTACATTCCATTGTTCACGGCCTGTTACTCGAGATACCTCGAAGCAGACCCGACAGCACCATTTATTATTACATTAGATGAAGCATTTGCAGGTGTCGATGAAAACAATATTGGTAATATGTTTGAAATTATTGAGGAGCTTGGATTTGATTACATGATGAATTCCCAGGTGCTGTGGGGAGATTATGCGACCATTTCATCCTTATCAATCTGTGAATTGATTCGTCCAAAAAATGCAAGCTACGTTTCCGTTATCCGTTACCATTGGGATGGATCAACGCGGAAGTTATTAGTCGATGATGAAGAAGCGGTTGTGAGCGAATGATAAAGGAAGCGGTAGCGTTTTTTAAAAGTGAAAGTGCGTACAAACGGTTGTTTCGTGATTTTAGGAAGAAGTACGAATCACTTGGACGGATAGGTGGCAATGTATCGATAAAGAAATACTCCGATGACGAACTGGACGTCATTGGAGGCTTTTTTGGCATGCCAGGGGATGTGCTTCGGTCTGGTAGCGTGGTCTCTATGGTTAGATTTGAAGCGCAGTTAAAGGAAACGCGATTTGGTGAGGTTGAGTTGAAGGAATTATTGGATGCTTATTTTGGTGAAGTGATCGTTTCAAAAAAAGATGTGCAGGCGGAGAAAATTGCAAAATATAGGGCGCTCTTGGATGAATTATGTGTAGAGTATCCGGTGCTTGAGGGTTGGTTGAAGTTTTTACAAGGAAAACCGGTGGAAGGTCGATGGATTGTTCGGTTGGCGATGGATGATGCCGAGCGATTTGTTGGGATGGTGCGCTGGTTGAGTGATGCTATGACAGGTTTACCTGATGTTGCCGAACGACTGCCGATGTTTAGTCAGCGGATTACAGCTAACCCACATGCATTTGATTTGCACACAGACTTAGGGAAGATGTTTTTGCATGTGTTGACGGTAAATGAAGGATTTTGCGAAGAAGAGGAGGAGGCTGTTTCGATTCCAAAAACGACAGAAGCGGTGAATGACCTGTTGCAGCGACATAACATTTTTCGTGACGATCTACTAAATTTCGTTACATGTGCGGGTTTTTATGCGGAAACCGATGGCGGTGAGCATTCTGTTTGGCGAGAAGCGGTTAGCAACCATACCGTGCAAAATGTTCCATTGCGGGAACTTGTTTCATTGAAACGGGTTTATCCAGCTTACGGAAACGATGTTTGGATTGTTGAAAACTCCGGTGTATGTTCGACATTGTTAGATTATGAACCGGGCATTCCAATTATTAGTACCAACGGCCAATTTAAATTGGCTGCGTTACTGTTACTTGATTTGTTGGTAGCAGAAGGATGCATACTTCACTATGCAGGAGATTTTGACCCAGAGGGACTGGGGATGGCACAACGGTTGCTGGAAAGATATCCGGGCCATGCTAAGCTTTGGAGAATGAGTTTGGGAGACTATCAGAAAACTATGCCTGTAAAAGAGTTAAGTCAGGTTCAATTGGAGAAGTTAAAAGGTATTGGTACCGTGGAATTGGCTGAGGTTGAAGAAGAGATGAGAGAGCTTGGAATGGCAGGGTATCAGGAGGCTCTTGTTGAAGAGATGGTCGGGGATTTGCGAAATTCTAGAACAGCTGGATAGTGATTATGGGATGGAAATCTAATTTTGTTCATGTTGAAAAACAGATTTCCAACTCCCGATTAATATGAGATTTCATATTATGTTCGGTTATCGAATTTTCGAGTGGGTGATAGACTGAATAAAACATCAATTAAAAGGAGGCGTTACTTTGGCAGAGCATACAATTGAAGATATATTTGAAGCAATTATTAAAGAATTATCAGGAGATGTTAAGGAAGTTAAAGAGAGAGTAAGTAATTTGGAAATAGGAATAGAAGAGATGAGAACAGAAATGCAAGAAATGAAAACTGTGTTTAAATATGACATTCAAAAATCAGGTGTTTAGTACAAGAACTTAACACAAGAAGTCATGGATGTAAGGATAGAGTAGGCTATACTGCAAGAGGGAAACTAGTAAAACGTGCTGATGCATGCTTGTTTTTTTGGTTTTTATCCGATTCCTTCAAAATAATTATAAAATTTTCTTTAAAAATAGTTAAACATTTCCTATCGATGCCGATATAAGTAGTACATCATCAGGGAGGATGATAAGCATGGCCTTAACGTTAGGGAGAAAGCCCGGAGAAAAACTCTATATCATTGATCTAAATGGCAACGAAATAGAAATTGAGGTCGTCAAAGGCGACCGAAACAAGCTTGAGGGTTATATGAGATTACGAGTGAACGCTCCAAAAGATTACAAGGTTCTCAGAGGAGAGCTGTACACAGAATTTGATAGTAACTCTTAAAGAGAGTTGTTATAGATGCGAGACATAAGGATGTGGCTCGCAAAAAAATTACACTTACATGGAGGTAAGGAAAAATGAAAATTAATCACAATATCGCTGCACTAAACACGTACAACCAGCTAACAAACAACCAAGCAGCATCTTCTAACTCTTTAGAAAAGTTGTCTTCAGGTCTACGTATTAATAAGGCAGCAGATGATGCAGCAGGTCTAGCAATTTCCGAAAAAATGAGAGGGCAAATACGTGGTCTTGAACAAGCAACACGTAATGCACAAGATGGTATCTCATTGATTCAAACTGCTGAAGGAGCTTTAAATGAATCACATTCTATTCTTCAACGTATGCGCGAATTGGCGGTACAATCTGCCAACGATACAAATACTACAAGTGACCGTGAAAAAATACAGTCTGAGGTAGATGAGCTTTCGAAAGAACTAAGTCGTATTGGTGAAACTACTGAATTTAATACTCAAAGCTTGTTGGATGGTAGTTTTGAGGGAACATTCCAAATTGGAGCTAATCAAGGTCAAAATCTTTCATTAGAAATTGGTGATATGGGTGCTGAAAGTTTAGGTGTTGTCGCAGATGAGGGTACAACTGATTTAGCGGCGGTAACTGGTACTATAGCTGAAAATACTGCTGGAGATGCAAGCTTTGTTGACGGTGAATATTCAATAAATGCACTTTCCTCTGTTAGCCAAGAATTAGTTGCAGAAGACGGAAGTGTAGTTGCAACGGCTACTGATGGAGCTACATTTACATTAACTGGAACTGACGACGACACACTTACATTGGGTTCTTCAATAACAAATGGTGAAATTACTATTTCAACTGATGATGGTGTCCAAACTGCTTCAGCGACTGTAGAAGCTAGTAATAGCGGGTTAGATGCTGGAACTTACACTTATGATGCTACTGCTGATACCTTATTAAGTAGTGATGGTAAAGTAGTTGCAACATCTGCAGATGGTATTACCTTTACAAATGATTCTGGAGCTACAGTACTAACTAGTGGTGCAGCCCTTGGAAAAGGTAATACTGTTAAGATAGGTGGAACTGACGTTTCCAGTCAGGAAGCTGCAAATGCTGCAATCACAACATTTACTAATGCAATAGAAGAAGTGTCTTCACAACGTTCTTCTCTTGGTGCGGTTCAAAACCGTTTAAGCCATACTATTAACAACCTAGGAACAACAGCAGAGAACTTGACTGCTGCAGAATCACGTATTCGTGACGTTGACATGGCGAAAGAAATGATGGCGTTCACTAAGAACAACATCCTAACTCAAGCAGCACAAGCAATGTTAGCTCAAGCTAACCAACAACCACAAGGAGTGCTACAACTTCTTAGATAATTCT
Organism: Virgibacillus sp. DJP39; assembly: GCF_049310925.1. NCBI lineage: Bacteria > Bacillati > Bacillota > Bacilli > Caryophanales > Bacillaceae > Virgibacillus > Virgibacillus sp. DJP39. Next base: position 53,572 of record NZ_JBMERP010000004.1, read on the forward strand.
TGATTTAGTAAGTTAAAAGAGAGCAAATCTTTTGCTCTCTTTTTTTACCTTATATTAAAGATTGAAAGGAAATTCAATTATGAAGTTGTCTGTTTGTGTAATCACCAGAAATGAGGAAAAAAATATAGCTACATGCCTAAATAGTGTTAAGTCGATAGCATCGGAATTAATTGTAGTCGATACAGGTTCAACTGATAGGACCGTTTCTATAGCACAACAAATTGGTGCTAAAACACAACATTTTAAATGGGTAGATGATTTTTCTAAAGCCCGAAATTATGCAATTTCTAAAGCGACAGGTGATTGGATATTGTTTTTAGATGCAGACGAATATCTTGTACAAGATTCCTTACAACATATTATTCCAGCGATAAAAATGGCCATTAAAAAAAATACGCAAGTTGTTTCATTTTTGCTATCAAACTATGAAAAAAAAGGAAATCGATTTATTAGTTCTATAATAGCAAATCGAGTTTTTAGAAGAAACTCAAAAATTTCATACTCAGGGGCAATTCATGAAACACTAGTATACTCTGGAAAAGGAGTTCCGTTGTCATTAGATGCTACTAAGACAATACAAATCATTCATACTGGATATTCCCAAGAAGATAGGTTAGAAAAAAATAAGGGCTACAGAAATCTCAAACTTTTATATAAAGAACTTGAGAAAAGTCCAAATAATGGTTTTCTGAATTTTTATATAGCAGAATCACTGTCATCAATTAAAAATTATAAAGATGGGCTTAAACATGCATACAAAGCTCTGAATAGTAATGACTTACCAAAGCATACGAGAGGAAAAAATTATAAGAACATCATCAATTTAATGAGTTTACTAAATTATCCTAAAGATGAAATCGTACAAACATTACAAAGTGCGATCAAGGATCATCCTGATTTCCCAGACCTTTATTATCTCTTAGGGAATATTTATAAAAAAGAAAATCGAATGTTCGATGCAATTGAAAATTATGAGCAAGTACTTAAGTATTTAGGAAGTGCCTTTAAAATAGATTCGACTGCTATTAATTATTTAAAAATGTTATTTATATCTCTAGCGGATTTATATTTTAAAACTGAACAGATTCAAAAAAGCATAGAAAATCATGTCGAAGTCTTAAAAATTGACCGTTATGATAAACATGCTTTAAAAGAGCTCTTACGCATTTTAGACAAACATGAATCACCTAAAGTGATAGTGGAATTTATAAGAAAGATTTATAATTATGAAGATGTAAAGGATATATTGGTAATCTTGCAAGTATCTCTTCAAATAAATAGTGCCTCATTATCAACTGAATTTTTTGTACTATTAAATGAAGGGCAAAGGAATCGTTTGCAAAAAGAATCGGCTTATATTCATTTATTAAAAGGAAAGTATAAAGATTGTGCTACACGGTTTAAAGAAATATTCTTCAATACTCATGAACATGAAACATCGGTATTTTGCATTGTTGCTGCTGATTTGGCTAACAAAAAGGAAATATTAGAAGAAATACATTACCATGTTAATCCTTCATTAGAAAAAATTATTAAGAAAATGCTCGGAAACACAGATGTTGAGATTCTTGAAATAGATTACAATGAAATAATAAATATTATAAAACAATATATTAAGCTTGATCATATTGATAAAGTATCTTATTTCTTAGATTTTTTACCGGAATCGAAATGGGTTAATATCGCTAACCTAATGGTTCAATACGAAAAATATGATCCAGCATTAGAACTATACAATAAATATCTTGAATTTGAAAATGGCATTTCTTCTCAACAGTTAAGTGAAGTTTTAACAAGAATGGGAGAATGTTTATATAAATTTGGTAACTATGAATTATCCGTTCAGTTTTTTGATGATGCTATTAATTTGAACCCTAATGATTATAGAAACTATGAGATGGCTATTATTGCTTTGAAGAAAATCAATAATCATGAAAAGTTAGGGGAATTGGCAGCTTGTGCAGGCAGGATTTTCTCTGACTCTAATTTTATTCGTAGCCATATAAAAAATGAAGAGGTTTTACAAGAACTTGACAAATTGGTTGAAAATGATAATAAAGAAACAAAAGAAACAAAAGAAACAAAAGAAACAAAAGAAACAAAAGAAACAAAAGAAACAAAAGAAACAAAAGAAACAAATGAAGTTCTCGATTATAGGTCTGACTTTGAATCTTCAGAGATGAATTATATAAAAGAAAGTTCGAACAATTATAAATCGCTTTTAGAAAAAGAATTTAAAAATAGATTAGAAAGAATACTGCATGCAAAGAAACAAAATTTAATGTTAAGAAAAGAATGTAATAAGGAAGAAATTCATATTGTTTATGTTTTGACACATGTAGGTATATGTGGTGGAGTAAAAATAATTTTAGAGCATGCAAACCGCTTGAAAAAGCTCGGATTGGAAGTTTCTATTCTATCTCATTATCCAATGCCTACATGGTTTCCTGTTGAGGTTAACTATATAGAAGTTCCATTTAATGTTGAACTCGCAACTGGAATTCCGAAATGTGATGTTATTGTTGCTACTTATTGGAATCATATTCAAGCCTGCATAGATACGGAGATTGCTCCGGTTATTTATTTTGAACAAGGTGATTTTCACATATTTGATAATGAGAAAGTAAATAAAACTACTATGGATTTTATTTATAAACAATTACAACTCCCGGAATTTATATTTACTGTATCCAACCAATGTGCAGAATTAATAAAAGAAATTTATAATCGAGATGCCTCCGTAATTCACAATGCAATTGATACAACTTTGTTTAATAATGATAAAGAAAGCATTGACGTTTCTAAATCACCAAATATATTAATGGTTGGAAATCCACAGCTTGCTTTTAAAGGGATAAATGAAATTATCAAATCTTATAAAATAATTAAATCAAAATTGCCACATATGAAGTTATATTTGATTTCTCCAGTAAAACCAACTAGAGAAATTGAATGTTTACTAGACAAGGTGTTTGTAAATCCTTCTCAACAGCAAATTGCTGATTTGTATAAGGGAGCATCGGTATATGTTTCAGCGTCTCATTACGAATCTTTCTCACTTCCAGTTTTGGAGGCTATGGCTTGTGGATGTCCGGTTGTAACAACAAGAAATAAAGGTGTGTTGGAATATGCAAAAGATAATAATAATGCATTAATAACAAAAATTGGTGATTACCATGAAATGGCTAAAAAGGTAATGAAAGTTCTTCGAAACGAAGATTTAAAAAATAAGTTAATTTCGAATGGATTATTGACAGCGGGAAAATTTGATTGGAAGCATATTACAACTCAGTTATTGAAATTGTACAGAGATATTGCACGTTATGAAGTGAATAAAACTAAAATAGAATCAGTGGTACAAAAGGTTGGTGGAAATATGCATGGAGTGTATATTGGGGATAATAAGATGTTAATAAAAACAGTTTGGGGTGGCAAATTAATGTCCTCAAACAAAGATATGAGTTTAATGCCTGACCTTGTTGCTAATGGAGTAATAGAAGGCTCTCTTACCAAATTTTTTATAAATAATATTAAAGAGGGCGATACTGTAATAGATGTTGGGGCTAATATCGGGTACTATACAATATTGGCAGGTTTTAAAGTAGGGAATAGTGGTAAAGTTATTTCATTTGAGGCTAATGAAAGTTCGTATTCATTTTTAATGGATAATGTATCAATTAATTATTTAGCAGATAGGGTAACTTTCTTGAATAAAGCTGTTTATAGCCAAGAACAGGAATTGTCGTTTTTTACAACAGAAAGATTTAGTGGCAATGCTTCTATTCATCAACCTGACCAAGAATATTATGATTATTTTTTAGTAGATAAAGGTATGGAGGAAAAAAAGGTTCAAGCAGTATCACTGGATACATTTATTGATAAAAAGGAAATTATTGATTTTATAAAAATAGATGTTGAGGGTGGAGAATATCATTGTCTACTTGGAATGCAAAACTTAGTGAAATCTAAAAGAGTTAATACTGTAATTTTTGAACTAAATAAACTACGATCCAGGGAAGATTCGGAGAAATTATTTACATTATTAGTAGAGTTTCAAAAGAAATGTGGAGTGAAATTTGGAGTTATTAATAATGAAGGAATAGTACAAGAATATACCTTACAACAAATTTTTAAACATGATTTTATTCCTTCAGTAGTAATAAGTGTTAAGTAAAATTGTTAACACAAGCAGACCAATAGATAAGGAATACCTCAATTATTAAGTAATTCATTCATTTCAGTTTTGAGGTTCTGAAGAAATGAAACTTATGAACTTTAAATCTGCTATAGAATTCACTCAAACTATGAAACCTGAGCAAGGATTGACTAAATCAAAAGTTTAATGTTGATAAAAAGATTGATTTAGGAAGAGCAGAGAAAGGAGAACAAGCTAACTAAATAGTGGACAATTATCTCCGCCGTAATTTTAGACAGCCTACGTTCTTCTAGTACCTTAATTTATAGATGAATCAAAGTGTATTATATGAATGGTTACAAGAAACAACTCTAGGATGAATCATCCTAGAGTCTTATTTTACGCGCTTTTCTTCTTAAATTACTGGTTTTGGCTGAACATAAGGCTCTTTAATCTTCATAAATAATTCGAAAATTTCCGGAGGTTTTCTCGTTTATCCTAAAACACAAACCCTGCAACCAAGAACATAACTCCAGCAATACCAGCTGCTACCAACGCATACGGCAACTGCGTATTAATATGCTCCATATGATCACTACCTGCACCGATAGAGGACATTAAACTTGTATCTGATATTGGAGATGTATGGTCACCGAATGCTCCTCCTGATAATACTGCTGCTGCGGCCAGTATTGGATCTCCGCCGGTAGCTGCCATAAGCGATACGGCGATTGGCATCATGATTGCCCACGTACCAAATGATGTTCCCATTGAAAATGAAACAAATGCTGAAATCGCGAACACTGCGAATGGGATGATGGCAGATGGGATTACATCGCCAGCCGCTTCTGCGATAAAGATTGCTGCACCGGTTCCCTCGGGTGCTGCTGCTCTCATAACATCTCCTAGAGTTACAGCTAAGATAATAATAACTCCACCAAGGATTACACTTTTACTTCCTTCAAAAAGTTCATTGGAAAACTCTTTTGCCGTCATGAGTTTACTTGCCATGTATTTAATGAAAGCAATGATAATACCTATACTGAAACTGATGATTAACATCATATTTCCGCCAAATGGAAGTGAAGGTAAGTCAGTAAACCAGTATGGGAATGTGTAGTTCCACAATCCTAAAGCTACTAATACAAGGACAGAGATTCCAAGTGGTAGAATCATGTCAGATACTTTTCCGTTTTTAAGATTTTCCTGATCTTTTACCGGTTCTTGTGCTTCTCCAGTAGCTGCTTCATCCTCACGAGTTGTTTCCTGTAGTTTTTGTGCTCGTTCTTCTGCTTTTTTCATTGGTCCAAAGTCTTTGAGTTTTCCAGATGCAAATAGGAATACCATGATCAATATAACGATATTGTAAAAGTTATATGGAATGGTTTGCGCTAGACCTGCAATTGGATCCTCAACACTCGGGATATTGTCTACCATTAGTGCCCCCATAAATGCTACCCAACCGGAGATAGGTACGATAACGTTAATAGGCGTAGCGGTTGAGTCCAGGAAAAATGCTAGCTTAGCACGAGAGATTCGCATTTTGTCATAAATAGGACGAAATACAGTACCTGTTGCAAGTGAACTGAAATAGGCACTAGTGAACAACATACTACCCATTGCTGCAGTTGAAACTTGTGCACCTTCCTTTGACTTCACCTTACTGGCAAGCCACTGACCAAATGCGTAAGCTCCTCCTGACTTGTTTAGTACGCCAATAAATGCACCTAATAATAATACAATAATGACTAATTCTGCACGTCCGGAATCTTTTACAAGACCCATTCCTCGTAATCCTTCTTCAGCGTTAGCTGGGTGTCCAGCAATTGCTCCGAACAAATTTACAATCGAATATAATAGCGAGTGGATAATGCCATTAACGCGTGCATCCACCATAATTGTCCCGATTAAAATACCTGCCATAAGTGACGGTACAACTCTTTTTGAAGCGATTGCGAGTGTCAATGCTACGACTGATGGTAGTAATGACCAAATTCCAAAGTGATCCATAATAGTGCTCCTTTCTGTGATTAACTATGCTATTATTTAGACTTGTCTAATAACTTATGTAAATCATTATAAGGTAAATAGACCTAGCATTCCCACAGAAAAAAAAGAAAAAAAGAGTGGCAAGTAATAGTCATTCTAGAAATTTTTCAGTTCGTATACCACTTATATAACATTTTTGGTCTTCCAATTTTCTGGTAGCTGGTAATCTGTTTTACTTCTCCGGTTTCAAGAAGATGCATAACATAGCGGTAAACAGTGGGGTAGGCTAGTCCAACCTCCTTAGCAATTTCATCAACTGAAGCAGCTGCATTCACTGACTGCATATATCCAGTAACGTGATTAAGTGTTTTTTTACTAATACCTTTTGTTGTAAAAACTTCGCTCTGGACGTTCTGCGTATCCTGCATGTTAGCTAAGCGGATATGCAGCTGTATACGGGCAATTATATCAGGTGCTTTTACTGGTTTTAACGCAAAGTCAGTCGCGCCTTGCTCCAAAAACTGATTAGCGATTTCCTGCCGTTCGTCAACTGTTAGGATGATTATCGGAACATGGTGGTTAATCATACGTATTTCTATAAGCGTATCGTAGCCATTCATTTCCGGCATATGGTAATCGATTAGTAAAACATCAGGATGTTCAGACTGGAAAATTTCCACGCCTTGCTTTCCGTTTTCTGCGGTAATAAAATCCCAGCCTGCATATTTGCATATTTCCCCTAGCATGTAGCGAAGTGATTGATCATCATCAATGATTAGTATTTTCATAGCGAAGTGTCTCCTCAGGTAATTTTATCCAAAAGGTTGTGCCTTTTCCATGTTCGGTTTCGATATCAAGTGTCGCACCATGGTTTTGTGCTACGGTTTGGACGAATGTTAAACCGACGCCAGGATGTGATTTCGTACTAAAACCGGGCTGGTAGATTCTTTTCAATTGCTTGCGGTGGATACCTGTGCCGTTATCTTTAACACCAAGCCAGAGTTCGTTGTTTACAAGCTTAGTGAGGATGGTAACCTGGCCGGAATCCTTATCTTCAATAGCGTCACCAGCATTGTCGATGAGGTTGACAATTGCTCGAGTAACACGAATTTTATTAATATAGAGTTCGATGGGTGGATCGGCTTGCAGGTCAAATACATAAGAAATGGAATTGACTGCGAGTTTGTTGGCACGAACATACTCAATTAAGTTTTTCAATGTACACCAGTTTTTCTTTTCCACGTATAAGATTTCAGATACCATGTCACTGGTGGACTGGATTGCAATAGCGATGTTATCGGAGTATTCTTCAATATCCTTATTGGCTGTTTTTAAGCGAATCAATGAATTCAACCCATCTATTAATGAGAGTGGTGTTTTCAAATCGTGAACTAGATGCAGCGCTTCGCGTCCGTTTCGTGAATCGATCATTTCTCCGCGGGCAATGTCAAGGTCACGGCTGATTCTCCACTTTTGCTCGGAAACAGTTAAGTAAACTGCCAGGACAATTGCATTAACAACAAAGATACTGCATAGCGTGATGCTGTAAATGGATAGGGTGTATCCATAATCAATTGTCAAAGCAATGGCTTTCACTTCACTTGAAATTGGACCACCACCGAATCCGTACGCTGATAAAAGTGTAACGGTATCAAGCCATTGAATGCCAAAAAGAATTTGCGCTAATACGAATGACTTCAGCACTGGACGAAGTCGACCTTTCCCTAAAATATGTAATAGCGTTATGGAAGCGAGTAAAATTAAGGCTGGTCCACCAAAGTGATAGTTAAGCGAGTTATAGCCATTAATGATCACATAAACAAATGGGATAATGAGCAATGGGACAATTACTTTTAATATAGGTTTATTGAAACGGTGAGCCAGCTCGTCCCCTAAGAGTAGTGCACCCAAATAATGAGGCAGTGCTCGAACTGTATTTAACATAACTAATACAAAGGCAGTAAGCATAAGTGTGTTGCCACTTGGATCATTTCGTAGCTGATCCATTAAATGGGCAAGCCCCACTTCTTCTACTCCAAGCCATAATGGCATCGTTATCCCTAAAAGAATCATCCAAAAATGAATCAAAATACGGCTATTGGATTTTAAATTAGAAAACATACACTCACCCCAGTTTTTGAAGAGAAAAGATTTTTCGTAAAGTAAGTTGCTCTATAACATTCGCGGTTGATAAAAAATGTGGCGGAATTGCTGTATTTATTTCTTACCAACCTTCACAAAATTGGTGCTGACCCACGCTGCGGAAAAACACTCGCTTTCCATGGGGAACGCTTCAGCCTCCGAAGCTGAGCAAAGACCGCTCACTGCGGGGTCTTCAGACTATTCCTTTCCAGGCCACTGAAAAAGCGGTAGATTTTATAACTGTAACTTTTCACTTCAAATTAGCATCTTGAATATACGTAGACTCCTGCGGGAAGTAAGAGATCGACGAGACCCCGCAGGACGGTAGTCCGAGGAGGCTCGGCACTCTCCCTAAGGTGCGCGAAGTATATTCGAAGATGCGATGGTAGATAGACACATTTTGTACCATATTTAAGTTTTTCAGCGGCCTCATTCCTTTCCCATAGGAGTCTCGCATTTTTCCTCCGCTTAAATAGAGGTAGAAAAAGTCCCATGAAACATAAACATCATGTGCGTTTTCTCTATCCTAGTGTAAGCAGAATACGAAGACTCCTGCGGGAACAGCACGAGTCCGAAGACCCCGGAAGAAGCGTTCTTTGCTTCTGAGGCCGTGCCCGCGGAAAGCGAAGTATTCTGCCGGAACGACGTTGATAAAATTTTCACTACGTAGCAGTTTATAGATATTGTGTCATCAACAATAATCTTTCAAAAACAGTCAAAGAAAAAAAAGAAAAGAAATTGCCCAGTCTATTACGATGTGAAATACTTTGATTAAATCGTTTCTATTGTAATATAGTTCGTGTAATTATGAAAATATATACTAACATAGCTGGAGTGATAAATATGACTTTACTAGATAAAGCAAGAGAATTCGCTGGCCAATTAACAGAATGGAGAAGACAGCTGCACCAGAATCCTGAACTGGGATTTGAAGAGCATGTAACGTCAATATTCGTTATGGAAAAGTTGCACGAAATGGGATATCAGGACGTTACGCGTGTTGCTGAAACTGGAGTAGTTGCCTTGATCCAAGGGGAGCAACCAGGTCAAACAGTAGCGCTACGAGCAGATATGGATGCTCTACCAATCCCGGATGAAAAAAATGTACCCTATAAATCCAAAATAGCGGGGGTTGCGCATTTGTGTGGACATGATGGGCATACCACAATGCTTCTTGGAGCAGCAAAACTATTAATCTCAAATCCGCCTAAGAAAGGTTCAGTAAAATTGATTTTCCAACCTGCAGAGGAAGGATTATTTGGTGCAGAAACATTGATTAAGCATGGCGTCCTGCAAAACCCTGAAGTTACAGCAATTGCTGGACTGCATGTTAATCCAGATGTACCAACGGGAGAAGTTACGTGTGCGGAAAGAGAAGTATGTGCGGCAGCTGACTTTTTTGACTTAGAAATTATTGGAGAAGGTGGACACGCAGCGCATCCACATAAAGCAAAGGATCCAATTACGATTACAGCAGAAATTGTTAGTGCATTGCAGCAACTGGTCAGCCGAGAGATTGATCCAATCGCACCAACTGTAATTACCATTGGTCAAATTCATGGTGGATCTGCAAACAACGCAATTGCTCCGCGTGTGAAAATGGGTGGGACAGTTCGAACATTGGATAATGATGTCCGTTATACAATAGAAGAGAAAATGAATCGCCTAGTAAAAGGAATGACAGAAGCATTTGGTGTGAGCTACGAACTTAGCTACAATTACTTCTATCCTGCTCTATTAAACGATCGTTCACTTGTACCGACTGTAAAAGAAGCAGTTGGTAAGACGCTTGGTGAGGAACATTTCCATATTGCAAAGCCTTCCATGGGTGGGGAAGACTTTTCTTTTTACGCAAATGAAATTCCAGGCGTATTTTTCAGATTAGGTGTTCGAAACGAGGAGAAAAACGCGGTATATCCGCTTCATAATCCTAAGTTTGACTTAGATGAGGCAGCCTTACCAAACGGTGCAGCTGTTTTAGCTCAGTGGGCATTGGATCGGTTGGCATAAGTATTTGTTCTCCTTAAGATGGTTTGCAAGGCAAGCATCTAGGGGGAGCTTTTTTAATAGAAAAAACAAATACAAATTCAGAATCAACCAAAATGAATACCCTTATACTTTTCAGCTAAAATGTATTACAATGAAGATATACATAATAGGTATACAATGCAAAAAATGATGGAGGTACATATATGAACGGATTAATGGATGGAAAGAACGTTGTTGTGATGGGTGTGGCTAATAACAGAAGTATTGCTTGGGGAATTGCAAAGTCCTTGCATAACGCTGGAGCTAACTTAATTTTTACAAATCGCCAGGAACGCTCGAAGAAAAAGTTGGAAAAGCTACTGAATGAAAATGAAATCACCGCTTCGCTTTTAGTTTCCTGCGACGTTTCGGATGATGCCAGTATTGCTGGAGCGTTTACTGAAATTGGAGAAAAAGTAGGAGTTATTCATGGTGTCGTACATTCTGTGGCATTTGCTGACCGTGATGATTTGAACGGTGATTTCCTGAATACTTCACGTAATGGCTATTTGCTTGCACAGGAAATCAGTTCCTATTCGCTAGTAGCTGTTGCTAGAGAAGCGCGTCGCTTCATGACAGAGGGTGGAAGCATTGTAACACAAACCTACCTCGGTGCTGAAAAAGTAGTGAAAAATTACAATGTGATGGGTGTTGCCAAGGCAGCATTAGAAGCAAGTGTACGTTATCTGGCAGAGGATGTCGGGCCAGCTGGAATCCGTGTAAATGCAGTGTCAGCAGGGCCTGTTAGAACATTATCAGCTAAAGGTGTGTCTGGATTTAATGATAAGTTATCTACAATAGAAGAAAAAGCACCATTGCGCCGTCATATTGACCAGGATCAAGTAGGCGATGCAACACTGTTTTTACTAAGTGACATGGCTCGTGGCGTTACGGGAGAAGTAATGCATGTTGATTCCGGATTCCATATATTAGCAGGCTCTTAACAACCCCAAACGGTATGCAAAAATGCATGCCGTTTTTTCTTTGTAAAAAAATAGAACGTTTGTTCGTATTTTTGCTATCTTTTATGCTATAATAACAACTAGATAACGTTCTTTTAGGTATGGTCGGCTAGCCCTGTGTATATCTAAATCTATCTATATAAGGGGGGTGATGCCTTTGACATTGAGTATCTACGAGGTATTGATGATTATGTTTGCATCTGGAACATTTTTAATTGGATTGTTGACCTTTGTTGTAAAAATGATCAATAAAAAATAGACCTCCCTATTAACCTTGATTTAACTTGTAGGGAGAGGTCTATTCAGATTGGATAGCTGATCCCCTGGGGGAACGCTTGTCGATAGGCCACAGTTGCAGCTGTGGTCTAATTATTATATGCGCGTTTCTGTTACTATTATACCATAAATTTCTTTCTTGGCAGTAATGAAAGCATAAAAACTTTCTTCTGCATACTAAGGCTTTTGCCATAATGCTTGTAAAAAAGCCAAGTTTTCTAAAAAGAGATTTAGACACATTTAACGCTGTAGTATAATAGTGTTAATTATTTATCAATTGTCATAAAATAGACACATTTACAATTTAAATCTATAAAAATCAGAAAAACAAGCAAATACACTAGTTTTACGACAAAAGTAGACTTGTATCGACAAAATTCTACACGAAAATAGGTTATAAATGATTATTCAAACAATGGAAAAAGTTAGAAAAGTCCTTGACATAGTATGGCATAATAGGTATATAGTCATGCGATTTCAGGAGTCTAAGGCAGCTAAGAAAGTAGGGGGACAAGATAGAAATTAAAAGTAAAAAAATGACGTTTTATGATGTTGCTTTAAAGTTTGAAAAGATGATCAATTTTCATATTCATGATTTAAATATGGAACAACCATATGATGAATATTTTCAAGATGGATTATTTGTTTTGTGGCAGGCATACAAAACGCTTGATCCTCAGAAAGGAGAATTTTCTACTTATCTAAATTGTAACGTTAGAAATAAACTCCTTGATATGAAAAAGCAAGAGACAAACCATGCTTATACTGGTATGCTTCTCAGGCAATCTTTATTAGAACAATTTGCTAGTAAAACGCAACCAAAAAGTGGTCCCTGTTCATGGAAAGCACTCCAACCTAAAATGACAGTAAATAAATGGAAGTGGATCTACCACTATATTATATTGGATCATCCTTGCAAATCATTAGCTAATACTAAAACTAGTCTGGTTGATGGTTTTCAAAGCTGGTTCATAAAATCTATTAGGGAATTTAGAAAGAATAATTCACTAATAGATTAATTTATAGATATAATTATAACAACTGGATGCTAACTGAAATGACTGTATTGCTTGACTATAAGTATTAATCAGTGTTAAAAATGTATATTTCCTGGGAAATAAACTTATTTCTCAAAAACTAGGGAAAATATACCATTATGGTTACCTTTCCCTTAACTACCTCACTATATTTCTGCCTCAGTATCTTATGTTTCCACATTCAAAATCACCACTGTCTTTTCCTCTGATTCTCGCGACTAACATTGGTTGCGATTTTTTATTGCCTCTAATTTTCGGTCATTAGTAATTTGACTATTGACAATGGTTGGCAGAAAACCAGCTAATGAATAGTTTTTTTAATAACCCATTGGTATTTTTGCACAATAAGGGAAGAGTAATTTTATTAGCAGTAAGTATAAATCCTATCTTACTGTATAAGGCTTGGCGATAAGCCAAGTTTTCCAATATTAATACAGCTAGGAGTGGTTGTAGGTGAGGCAGGAAATGATTTATGGAAATACACCTTGTTATCTAGATGGGAAAAAAGTATATTTTCAGGACGAGAGCGCAAATGACCGTGATGTCCTGGTTTATGGTGTACCTTGGGAAGGATCAGTAACATGGGGAGATTATACTGGATGCGAGCTTGCCCCAAAAGTCATCCGCTTAAATTCAGCCCGTTATTCAGGGTACTTGCCAGAATTAAACCATATTAATGTAAAAGAACATTATACCTTTGGAGATTTAGGAGATGTCGATGTCGTTCCAGCCGACACGATTGAAACCATGCATCGCATCGAAAACTTTGCCAGCAAGGTTTGGAAAACGGGGAAGTTTCCTGTAGCATTTGGCGGAGACCACGGTGTTACATACCCAATTGTAAAAGCGCTCAGTGAGGAAATAGATGGACAGGTTGGTATTATTCATTTAGATGCTCATTATGATAATCACCCGGATTATGATGGTGATTTATACGCGAGAAGCACTCCGTTTCACCGGATTTATGAGAGCGAAAGTGTACGAAATGAAAGTATTGTTCATATGGGAATACATGGCCCGCGAAATCAGCCCGAGACTGGAAGATATGCAGATGAAGTAGGTGCAACAACGATTACATCACGTGAAATCAGACAATCGAAAAGTTTATGTGAACTGGCGCGTGATGCCTATCGCATAGCAAGTAAAGGAACTGAGGCAGTTTATCTAAGCATTTGCAGTGATGTCTTAGATTTTGCTTTCAATCCTGGTGGACCAGTTGATGGAAATGGATTAACTTCGTATGAATTAGTAGAACTTGTTCACGAATTTGCCAAGCTGGGTATATGCGGAATGGATTACGTTGAGGTATATCCACAACAGGATACGAATGACAATTCATCACACTTTGTATCAACTGTTGTTTTGTATGCATTGGCGGGACGTATTTTGAATCAACAAAAATAAATGGTGGTACTAGTCAGGATAATCTCTCTTTCGAATGGGAGGTTACCCTGTCTTTATTTTGCATTAAACATAACTAATCAGCTAAGGCAAATTCCACTGCCTTAGCAGCATGAATATTCATCGTGTTATACAAAGGCAAAGTGCTGTCTTCTTGTTTGATAATTAATGGGATTTCTGTACATCCTAAAATTATTGCCTGCGCCCCGTCTGCGCGTAGATTGTCTATCATTGCCTGTATTTTGTTTTTTGAATCCAATGTAAATATGCCCTGACACAGTTGTTCGAATATAATTCGGTTTAATTCAGTTCGCGCAGATTGATCGGGTGTTATTGCGTGAATTCCTTGTTTAGTCAAACTGTCATGGTAAAAATCTTCTTCCATTGTATAACGGGTTCCCAGTAATCCTACTTTAGTAAGGCCTTCAGCATGAATTTCCTTAGCTGTTGCATCGCCAATATGGATGAGTGGAATTTGAACAGCTGCCTGGACATGCGCGGCAATTTTGTGCATAGTGTTTGTGCAAATTACTATGCAGTCGGCACCTGCTTCTTGTAACTTTACAGCAATGGTTGACAAGGTCGAAGCTGCTTGCTCCCATTTATTATTGCTCTGCATGTCTTCAATTTCAGCAAAGTTTACACTGTAGAGTATACATTCAGCAGAATTTAGCCCTCCAGCATGGGTGCTGATTTGTTTATTAATAATTCGATAATATTCCAGGGAAGACTCCCAACTCATACCACCTATTAAACCGATTGTTTTCATTGTCATTGCCCCCTAATAATTCCATTTTAGACGTCTTATATAGGTCCGTCCACCACAAAGATTACTTTTTAATCATATAGATATGCTATATTAGTGTTTAGACCTTATTTGGATAAAGGATGTTGAAGTTTGAAGGATACACGGCCATTTTATCGAGCGTTATTATTTATAGGTATTATAATTGTTGCATTTAATTTAAGACCCGCTATAACGTCAGTTGGACCAGTTATTGGGATTATTCGGGACGATATTGGTTTATCAAATTGGAGTGCGGGTCTTTTAACAAGTCTCCCCCTGATTGCATTTGCATTTATGTCACCCCTTGCCCCAAGGCTTGGGAATAAATATAGTAATGAAGTAGCCATGCTGCTTGGACTTATTTTATTGTTAGTTGGTATATCTGTACGTTCGATTTCCATACTGGTTCTTCTTTTTACTGGAACCATTCTCATCGGACTTGGAATTGCAATTTGCAATGTATTACTGCCAGGTATAATTAAAGAGAAATTTCCTGCTAAAGTTGCGTTGATGACAAGTTTGTATTCAACAGCAATGGGGATTTTTGCGGCAACAGCTTCTGGATTAAGTATTCCATTAACTCGTGATACTGGATGGGGTTGGCAGCTTGCATTACTGGTTTGGACAATCCCGGCTGTAATCGGAGTTGTAATCTGGGTATATCTAAGTAAGGGAGATAAATCTGATCAACCTGTTGAAATGAAATTCATTCAACCCACTGATAATCGAATGTGGCGCTCTCCAATGGCTTGGCAGGTTGCAATTTTTATGGGATTGCAGTCACTGATGTTTTATGTAACGGTTTCCTGGCTACCCGAAATTTTACATGATAATGGTCTAAGTATGGCAACCGCTGGATGGATGCTTTCATTTACACAATTTGTGGGTTTACCAGCAAGCTTTTTTGTACCTGTGATTGCAAATAAATTTAAATCCCAGAGTATGATCGCTGTTATTCTCGCGCTACTTGCAGTTGTCGGGTACAGTGGATTGCTCATTGGTGACGCTTATATCATCATGATTGGCAGCATTATTTGTCTTGGAATAGCTCTGAGCGGAAGTTTCAGTCTGGCACTGGCATTTTTAGGGATGCGCGCCCGAACATCAAGACAGGCCGCAGAATTATCTGGTATGGCGCAATCACTTGGCTATACGCTTGCTGCAGTTGGACCAATGTTTATCGGGTTTTTGTTTGACGTTACACATGCCTGGTCTGTTCCGCTACTAACATTGATTGGTGTAGCTATTTTAGTTGCGTTCTTCGGATATGGTGCTGGAAAAAATCAATACGTGTTAGATGAATGAAATGTGTTTAATCAACTTTTAATTTGAGCAACGACTGCTCGAAATCGAGCGCCGATCGACGAAAGCCGAGCACCGATTCAAGAAATCGAGCACCAATCGACGGAAATCGAGCGCGACACTGTTGGTGCTCGATTTTCTTTATACAGTGCTCGATAATTTAATTTGATGCTCGGTTTCAGCTGGTCAGTGCTCGATAATCTCAAGGCTGACTAATAACCCCAAATCAACAGAGAGCAGTTTATCAGACAGAAGATTATAAATGACACTTCATTTCTTTTAACTGTTATGAAAATTTATGCTATTCTTTTATTAATAGAAAGCATAGTTTAGAGGGTGAAAAAATGAACATAAGTATACAACCACTTGGTGATAGTGGGGTGAAAGTGCTATTTCATGAAAAGGTTACACCGGAACTAAACAGTGCCATTCAGGAATTCTGTCAAAAACTGTCTACACATCCTATTAACGGTGTGATAGAGTGGGTTCCTGCCTTTGACTCTGTGGGAATTTACTATAATCTACATAGTATTTCATACGATGAGATTTCAAATTTAATCAAAAAACTACATATAAAAAGAATAAAAAGTACCGTTAACACAAAGCGTCTAGTGCACATTCCAGTCGTATATGGTGGTGAATACGGTCCCGATTTAGAACGTGTTGCCAAGCATTCTGACTGCACAACGGATGAGGTGGTTGAACTTCACCAAGAAGGTAGTTATCTGGTTTATATGCTGGGATTTTTACCAGGATTCCCCTATCTTGGCGGTATGACATCGCGCATTGCAACTCCAAGGTTAAAAGAACCACGTGCTAAAATCACCGCTGGATCTGTAGGTATTGCTGACACACAAACAGGAATTTATCCTGTACAATCTCCTGGTGGCTGGAATATCATTGGACGTTCTCCGATTAACTTGTTTGATACAAATAGTAGTAATCCAATCGTTTTTCGTGCTGGAGATTATGTGAAATTTTACGCTATTTCTACGGACGAGTTTACTAATACAAAGGATAAAGTTGAAAATGGCATATATGAACTACAAAGTGAAATATGGAATGGAGGGGGCACGATTGAGTAAAACCATTGATATAAACTGTGATCTGGGTGAAGGGTTTGGTGTATATACATTTGGCGCAGATGAATCGTTAATGCAGTATATTTCTTCTGCAAATATAGCGTGTGGAGCTCATGCAGGGGATCCAAACGTAATGGATGCCGTTGTCCGATTAGCAAAAAAATATGGTGTGGCAGTTGGAGCGCATCCTGGGTTTCCGGATCTACCTGGATTTGGACGTCGAAATATGCAGCTTTCGCCAGATGAAATTTTTCATATAGTAGTGTACCAAGTTGGAGCACTTGCTGCATTTTGCAAAGTACATGAAATAAAAATGAATCACGTTAAACCACATGGTGCTTTATATAATTTGGCCGCAAAGGACAGTCAAATAGCTGAGGTAATTGCTGGTGCTATATATGCTGTAAATTCGGATTTAATCTTGTATGGCTTGGCAGGAAGTGAACTCATTCCGGCTGGTGAAAAAGCTGGACTTAAGGTTGCATCAGAAATATTCGCAGATCGAACCTATCAGCCTGACGGGTCACTGACTTTAAGAAAAGAACCACATGCAATGATTACAGAAATCAACAAAGCAGTAAACCAGGTAAAAACGGTAATTGAAAGTGGCTATGTAGAAGCAGTAGATGGAACAAAGGTAAAATTGCGCGCTGACACAGTATGCATTCATGGCGATGGAGAGCAGGCAGTTAATTTTGCGAAGGAACTCCGTACTGGTTTAAATGAAGAAGGAGTTTCAATAAAACCGTTAAGTTAATGAATTGAGAATGTTTAAATAAACCCCCGCGAGCGGAGGAACAGCGTGACTTGAGCGGGAAAGCATAAAACTTACGCGAGAAAATGCCAAAGTCGAGCGTTTACACACAGAAGTTGAGCCAGATAAATCTAGACTTGAACGGAAACCAAATACAGTTGATCCAATGCACCAAAAAGTTGAGCGACGCTACTCCAAACATGGTTAAAACTGCCACACAGCACACTGTACCGCATGACTAACGCTAATCAAAGTCATAAACATAATGTATTAAACCCAATATATAAAATCCCTTTGGAGGTGAATCCATGAAAAAATATGAGCTAGCCCGCGTTATGAAGCCAGGTATATTAACTACATTCCAGGATATGGGGAGGTATGGTTACCAGCAGTTTGGGATACCTGTTAGCGGGGCAATGGACACATTTGCTTTTCAAGTTGCAAATATCTTAGTTGGTAATTCACGTAACGAGGCTGCCATGGAGGTAACGTTAATTGGTCCATCAATCGAAGCGAAAGCCACAATTACTTTAGCTATAACCGGTGCGGATTTATCTCCAACCCTTAATCAAAAACCCGCGCCAATGTGGAAATCATTTAGCCTGAAACCAGGTGACGTGCTTTCATTTGGCAAGAGGTGTTCTGGTATGCGTGCCTATATTGCTGTTGCTGGTGGGTTTACTATCACCACATATTTTGGCAGTAAATCCACCGATCAAAACAGTGGTCTGGGAATGGAGCTTGAAAAGAATACAATTCTATATGGTGTCAAAACCCCCCGAAAAGATGGTGTTTCAATAGACAAAAAATTATTACCATCATATACCAATGAAGTTAAAGTAGGTGTTGTGGAAGGTCCTCATACTACTACTTTTTCTGAACAGGCTCGCAATACTTTTTTCACTAATACGTATACAGTTGGACCCAACTCTAACCGGATGGGATACCGACTGAAATCCGAACAAAGTGTTAAACCAAATGAAGAGGGAATCTGGTCTGACCCGGTACCGTTTGGTGGAATACAAGTGCCAGGGAATGGTGAACCAATTATTCTAATGGCGGACCGGCAAACTACAGGCGGGTATCCCCGTCTTGGAACGGTTATGTCGTCTGACTTGCCCAAAATCGCACAGTTAGCACCAAATGACACCATACATTTTTATCCGATTTCTGTTACAGAGGCACAAAAAACAGCTAGGGATACCGAGGCTGTTTTACACAAACTGGAAACCTTTTATCGTGGTGGTACGTAAGTTAAGTAGGAGGTATAACATTGAACAATCATCCAAAGGTTGACTTCCCTACCATGAAGAAGGTTAAAATTGTTAATGCACTATGAATTCTATCCATACTGGGAACACTAATCTATCTAATCATTTTGTATCCAACCCTCCCTGAAAGGATACCAACACATTTTAATTTGGCTGGTGAAGCTGATGGATGGGGTGGGAAAAAAACTATCTTTATCCTTCCGCTTGTTGCGAGTTTCATGTTTATTGGATTATATCTAATTAGCAAAGCACCACGTACATTTAATCTGCCAGTAAGCATTACAGAGGAAAATGCGATTCGAATTTATCCTGTCGCACAGTTCTACATGACCTTATTTAATTTGGAAACAGTGCTTATATTGTGCTGCCTAGTATACGTTTCACTGCCGAATATCCTGTCGCCCAGTATTTATTTTTTACCGATCATGATCCTGGTCTACCTCATCACGCTAATTCTTTTTGTTGTAAAGGTTAAGAACTAGAAATAATGGTATTGCTTAGTCACCCAAAATAGTTTAAAATAGCTTGAATGAATACACGGGTAAAGCGAGATGACAGTAATGCCGAAATACATATGGCTATTAGCAATAGCCACTACAGTTAACGTAACGGGAGCGTCCTTTTTATGGCCACTGAATACTATTTATATGCATAACGAACTCGGTAAAAGTTTAGCTTTTGCGGGGTTCATTTTGATGTTTAACCAAGGGGCATCCATCGCAGGAAATATGATAGGTGGAATGTTGTACGACAAAATTAGTGCTTACAAGACGATTATTATTGGTATGTCGGTAGCATTTTCTGGTTCAGCAATTATGATTTTCTTTCATAGCATCATTCCCTATTCGATTTTGCTAGTTCTGATTGGATTTGGTGCAGGTATGACCTGGCCAGTAATGTTTGCTATGGCAGGGTCTGTTTGGCCAGAGGGAGGACGACGTGCATTTAATGCGATATACGTTGCACAGAATTTAGGTGTAGCACTTGGCGCCTCTTTGGGGGGATACATTGCAAGTATCTCATTTAATTATATTTTTGTTGCAAACGCAGTTCTGTTTGGTGTTTTTTTAGTGATTGTCTTGATGACTTTTAAACAAATGGATAAAGAACGTGATCCACAAATGCACACCAGCGTATTTGAGCAGAATACTGCTATTAAAAATAAAACAGCGTTTACTGCTTTACTCATTCTATGTGGGGGATTATTAGTGTGCTGGATTGCATACAGTCAATGGCAATCGACTATCGCATCCTATACACAGGATATCGGAATTGGGCTTGAGCAATATAGTATGCTTTGGGCAATAAATGGATTTCTTATCGTTTTGGGCCAACCTCTGTTAAAATTGATTACAGATCGGGTAACATCAACCAAAAAACAAATATACCTTGGAAATACAATTATTATTCTCGCTTTTTCCATAACAATGTTTGCAGAAGCTTTTACATTATTTGCTGTATCTATGGCTATTTTAACAATTGGCGAAATGATAGTATGGCCGGCAATCCCAACCCTCGCTAATGAATTAGCACCACGAGGTAGGGCTGGTTTCTATCAGGGAATTGTCAATAGTGTTGGCGCAGCTGGACGTATGGTAGGTCCACTGTTGGGTGGATTAATAGTAGACATATACAACATTCAGTTGCTGTTTTTCGTTCTGCTAGGTTTACTAGTTATTCCGTATTTCACTACATATTTATATGACCGCAGATTAACTGAAAAATAGCGATAAACAAAGGAGAATGAACATGGAGAAGTCAGAAACGAAAATTAAACTTATTGCACTTGATATGGATGGAACGTTACTAACAACTGATGAAAAAATAACTGAACGAAACAGGGAAGCGATTAAACAAGCGTTGGCTAAGAATGTGCATGTTGTCATTAGTACGGGACGCTGGTTAGGTTCATGTTATCCGTATGCCGAATCGCTCGGGTTAAAATCGTATCTTGTAACAAGCAATGGTGGCGAGATTTGGACAGTTGAAAAAGAACTGATTGACCGGAATACAATTGGTGCTGGCTTAATTGAAAAAATGTGGAATCTTGGTAAGGATTATGACATGGGATGCTGGATGAATGCTACAGATGCAGTTTGGCGTGGGGATCGTCCAAAAGACTTTTTTGAGCATGAATGGTTAAAAATTGGATTTGCTTCTCATGTACCAAGTAATTTGGAAAAATTCATGCAGGAGCTGTCTTATTTTGATCAGCTGGAATTGACTAATTCACAACCCCATAATGTTGAGATCAATCCTAAGGGAATCCACAAAGGTAGCGCTTTACAAAAGGTCTGTAAAAAATTAGAAATTACGATGGATGAAGTAATGGCAGTAGGAGATAGTCTGAACGATATGAAAATGATACAGCAGGCAGGGCTTGGGGTAGCTATGGGGAACGCTCAGGAAGCAATTAAGAAGGCAGCAGATTTTGTTACGGATACAAATGATTACGATGGTGTAGCACAGGTAATTGAGCGGTTCGTCTTAGACTGATGACATTTCATACAGCGACTTGCTTTTGCGTGAAGATAAATTTTTCTTGTCTAATTCCTTCTAAATTTGTCAGTAGCTTTCATTGTAAGCAATAAAAGAGTATAATAGAGATAGTCAGATGAAAGGGGTTTTGTTCATGTCTTTTTCTCGTGGGCCCAAAGAGCCGTTACCGGAAATAGAAACAAATGTATGGAAGTGCTCCAGCGAAGAATGCCAAGGTTGGATGAGAGAGTCATATAGCTTTGAAGAAGAGCCAAAGTGTCCGCTATGCAAATCTTCAATGGAAAAAGAAATGCGTATGCTACCTGAATTAAAGTAGTTAGTTTGATCTCAGGGGTAAGCAATAGTTTAGGATAATTGATTACGTATCAACCAAAAGTAACTAGCGCTTCTTTACTGTCTATATAATGTTTTTTGGGGATGTCGCTTGGCATCTTTTTTGTATTTTCTTTAATAGAGGGTGCCAAATCTAAAAGACAGTACCTATCATTCAGAACAAAAACCTTAGTCGAGTTTAATGGCTGGGGTTTCTTTGTTTTGTCGAATGAAGTCAATTGAATGAAAACTCTAAAGCTTGCAACAATTGTTTTTTGTTTGCTATAATTAAAATAGAATTGCGTCTTAGATTCTCATCACAGTTATCTGTAAGCGTTTACAATAATGCGAGGAGGAATATGATTTATGCAATATGCTAATCCAAACACAGACGGTTCAAAAGTGACATTTAAGAAAAGGTATGACAACTTTATAGGTGGTGAATACAGGCCACCAGTAAAAGGTGAGTATTTTGAGAATGTAAGCCCTGTAACAGGTAAAGTGTTTTGTGAGATAGCTCGGTCAACAAAAGAAGATGTAGAAGCAGCTGTTGATGCAGGTCATGATGCAGCAGAAGCATGGGGACAAACATCTGTTGCAGCACGTGCAAATATCTTAAATAAAATTGCGGACAGAATGGAAGAAAATCTTGAAACGCTGGCAGTTGCAGAAACATGGGATAATGGTAAGGCGGTTAGGGAGACATTAGCAGCTGATATTCCTTTAGCTATTGATCATTTTCGCTATTTTGCAGGAGCGATTCGCGCACAGGAAGGCGGGATAAGTCAGATTGATAATGATACTGTTGCTTATCATTTTCATGAACCTTTAGGAGTGGTTGGACAGATTATTCCGTGGAACTTTCCGATCCTGATGGCAACGTGGAAACTAGCACCTGCACTGGCGGCTGGAAACTGTGTCGTTTTAAAGCCAGCTGAACAAACTCCTGCTTCTATTCATGTTCTATCTGAACTTATTCAGGATTTACTTCCAGCAGGTGTACTTAATATTGTAAATGGCTTTGGTGTCGAAGCTGGAAAACCTTTAGCTTCCAATAGTCGTATTTCTAAAATTGCGTTTACAGGTGAAACAACTACTGGAAGATTAATTATGCAGTACGCTTCAGAAAATATTATTCCAGTAACATTAGAGTTGGGAGGAAAATCACCAAATATATTCTTTGAGGATGTAATGGATGCCGACGATGGATTTTTGGACAAAGCAATTGAAGGATTGGTTATGTTCGCCTTAAATCAAGGGGAAGTTTGTACATGTCCATCCAGAGCACTTGTTCATGAGTCAATTTATGATAAGTTTATGGAAAGAGCAGTGGAGCGGGTAAAACAAATTAAAATTGGGCATCCACTTGATACAGATACCATGATGGGTGCACAAGCTTCACAGGAACAACTTGAGAAAATCCAATCGTATCTTGCAATTGGTAAAGAAGAAGGAGCAGAAGTCCTTGTTGGAGGCAATTTAAATCAGCTTGAAGGAGATATGGAAACAGGCTATTATGTTGAACCAACTATCTTTAAGGGTAACAACAAAATGCGTGTTTTCCAGGAGGAAATCTTTGGTCCGGTACTTTCTGTAACAACGTTTAAAGATAACGAAGAAGCAATGGAAATCGCTAACGATACATTATATGGACTAGGTGCTGGCGTTTGGACACGTAATATTAATACTGCTTATCGATTTGGTCGTGGAATTCAAGCAGGGCGTGTATGGACTAACTGTTACCATCAATATCCTGCCCATGCTGCATTTGGTGGATATAAGAAATCCGGCATTGGTCGTGAAAATCACTTAATGATGCTTGATCACTATCAACAAACAAAGAACTTGCTCATTAGTTACTCAGAAGGTGCTGCTGGTTTCTTTTAAAAAATAAAAGAATTGGTTTAACGCCAACCTTGGTTGCATTTATGCAGAAAGAAAAGAAAAAGTTTTGGGAGTATGAGAAAGTAACTGAACGTGAAGCACCATTTTCGACGCGGAAGGAGTGTGAAAAATGGTTGAACGGGTTACTGTTACAGATGACGCTGTCAAGCTCATCGACAAATTAAAAGAGATGCATGGTCCACTAATGTTTCATCAATCTGGTGGCTGTTGTGATGGTAGTTCCCCTATGTGTTATCCTAGAGGCGAGTTTAGAACTGGCGACTCTGATATAATGCTTGGAGAAATAGGTGAGACACCATTCTATATGGCCAGGGATCAATATGAATATTGGAAGCACACACAAATTATTGTGGATGTTGTAAATGGTCGTGGAGGAATGTTCTCCCTGGAAGGGCCTGAAGGAAAACGTTTTCTAACGCGTTCAAGAGTTTTTACAGAGGAAGAAAGGTCAGATTTAGCAAAATAGCGTATAATAGGAAGAAATCATCAACATATGTAGTTCCATGTTGATGATTTTTTCACTTATTAAAGCAGGAGGTATCCATTTTTGAAACAAACAATTGCTATGATTCAACTTGATATTAACTATGGGGAACCACAATCAAATTACATTCGGGCAGCGAAATATATAGAGGAGGCAGCGGGGGATGGTGCAGATACAATTCTGCTACCAGAGTTATGGACAACTGGCTATGACCTAACAAGACTTGACGACATTGCGGACGAGTATGCTAAGGAATCAATTGCATTTTTAAAGAAACAGGCTAAAATGCATCATGTCAACTTAGTTGGTGGTTCTGTTGCTGAAAATTGTGATGATGGCGTAAGAAATACTTTACTGGTGGTAAATAGCAACGGTGAATTGGTTCATAAATATAGTAAACTGCATTTATTTCAACTTATGGATGAACATTTATACTTAGAAGATGGAAAGGATGAAGCAGTTTTTGAGCTTTCTGGTGTTAGATCTTCTGGGTTTATTTGTTATGATATACGCTTCCCTGAATGGATGCGCAAATCAGCGCTTAAGGGTGCTAAATTTATGTATGTAGTAGCGGAATGGCCAAAAGCCCGGATCAATCACTGGCGCATCCTACTGCAGGCACGCGCTATTGAAAATCAATGCTATATCATAGCCTGTAACCGAAGTGGGAAAGATCCCAAAAATGAATTCGGTGGAATGTCTTTGATTATAGACCCATGGGGAGAGATTGTTGCAGAAGGCAGCGAACAAGAAGAAATAGTTGTGGGTGAGGTTAATCCTTCTCTGGTGGATGATGTGAGGGAACGTATTCCGGTATTTAGAGACAGAAGAGAGGATCGATATTAGAGATATTAACTTCTTTTTTATCACACAATTGCCCATAAAGCATAAAGTAGTAAGATAGAATGCTGAAAGGGTGTGTTAGCTTGTTTGAAAAACTGCATTTTTATACATGGGGCCATACTGCACAAGGATTAAAAAGTTTTACTGAATCAAATTTGCTCAACATAGATAAACTATTTGTTTTAAAACATCCGTCTGAGACAGTTAAAACAGCTGTAATTAAAAAAGTAATCGGTGATTATGAAGATACCAGTAAGATAGAAGTAATACGAGGTATTAACGGAAATGAATATTTGGACGGCGTCATCATTCCTGATCAGTCATTAGCGGTATTGGCAAGACCAGTCAAACTCGATAGGGCTAGTGTTATAGAAATAAAAAGTAGCGTAGATTCCACAGAAATCGATGAATTGTTTGACAGGAAAAATTTAATAACAACTAAGGCTTATGAAGATTTTGCAACTGGTCTAAAAGTTCACGATGAGTTGGAGGAAATTTATATAAAAGAGATGAATTTTGACAAAGCAGATCAACTAGCTACCGAATTTATTAATAAACTCCTTAGCTATCGCCCAATACCTGAGGAAAACGGGTACATCTACCATCGGTTGTTTGGAACGAATACAAAGAATGGTATTGTTAATGTCGTGCCCAAACTTATATCGAATGTAACCAAAACATTTTTTATAAAGGGTCGTGCAGGAACTGGTAAGTCAACTTTTATGAAAAAAATAGCAAATGCATGCAGCCAGCACGGCTTTGACGTTGAATTATATCATTGCAGCTTTGATTCAGGCAGTATCGATATGGTTCTCGTACGTGATCTTGATTTCTGTATTTTTGACAGTACTGACCCTCATGAATTTTTCCCTAGTAGGGAAGGCGATGAAGTAATTGATTTATATAAAGAACTGGTTACATCAGGCACAGATGAAAAATTTAAAATTGAAATTGATGAACTTAATGATCGGTATAAATCATACATGAGAAAAGGAAATGAACGTTTGAAGGAAGCTGGTCTTTATCAAACGCTTGTAGAAGAAAAGTGTAAACAGTATGATTCAAATAATTTAGACATTAACAAGGTTGTTGAATCGATTGAAAGTACACAATAAAAAAAGATAGCTTTTATCACCTGAACAGCTAATAACTATTAGGTAGGAAATGAAAACAACTTTTGAACAAATTCGACCTGGTTTTTGAAAATAAAGGAGTTTAAAACATTGTTGTTTTTGACACAAAGTCTATAGAATGCGACGTAACTTACCGCTACGGAAATACACTACGCTTTCCGCGGGAGGCTGGTAAGCCTCCTCGTGCTGCGCACTGCGGGGTCTAACCTATGCCTTTCCTCCCGCAGGAGTCTTCGTGTATTTCCTTCGCTGGCGCCGTTCTAAACATACGACCATCATGATAAACTTAATATTGATTTATTGAATCTCGCATTTTCTAAAGCTAGATAGCTTTCTCTTCAAGGGGAAAAATGGTCCGGCTTCATGCGCAACTTTTACTAGTGAAGGCAGAATACGAAGACTCCTACGGGAACAGCGCGAGTCCGAAGACCCCGGAAGAAGCGTTCTTTGCTTCTGAGGAGACTGAGGCCGTGCCCGTGGAAAGCGAAGTATTCTGCCGGAACGGTGGCGTCAAAAGAATTTTCACTACGTCGCAATTTGCATCAACTGCATGGGTTAAGGAGCATTTTTGAAAAGAACCTGGAATAAAATATTTTCATTTCGACAGATTTCTCTCTTGTGTTATTAAAGGAAATTAGGTAAAATAAATTAACTGAAAATTCTTTAAACCATATTCAGGAGGTGGAGAAAAATGCTAACTGTTAAAATGTTAAAGCCTTACTATATAAAAGCTGAAGATGATCATGTACGCGTGATTCTCGCATACCAGTATTTTGCATTATTTATCAATGAAAAGGTTTATCAATTTGTCCCTACCAAGGAAAAAGAAATTCAAATCAATCGAAGAACACGAAAGGTTGTTAATACAGACGCATTGTTCGCTTTTCAAAAAGGCAAAGATGTTATTCAAGTTGCTATGAGTGAACTCGTATCCATTCCTGATTTTTTACTCCAGCTTAATGAAATTGCAAAGCCATATTATACAAGTGAGTCCGTAGAAGAAGATGACAATCTATATAAAGAAAATGAAATCGCTATCATTATGGGTGAGTTAGAGTATGAAAATGTGAAGCGGCTTATCGACCATTCTCTAGATAAAAGAGACAAAAAGGCATTTGAAACGCTTGTGAAATTGCTATAAAATGAAAAGCTACTCTTAACCAGAGTAGCTTTTCATTTTATTGATATTCTTTTAAAATCTTGGTTACCTTTTCTACTGCATAAGCACTTCCACCTTTTTTCTCTGTGTGCTCGATCATCATTGCAATAAGGATATTCTGAGTTTCTGTAGGATAAGCAACAAACCAGCCATTTTCCTGTCCCGACTTAACATCTTTTGATTTCTTCAGTTCAGCTGTTCCGGTTTTTCCAGAGATAGGGAAGTCAGCTTTCTTAGCACCAGATGCGGTACCTTGTGGTGATGTCACCACTTTTCGTAGACTGTTGCTGATCAACGAAGCTTGCTTTCCTGTTATTAAATTATCCTTCCAAATCTGTGCCAGTTCTTCTTCTTCAAACAGGATTGGTTTTATCATGTCTCCTTGATTTAATAGCGGAGTATATGCAGTTGCCATGTGAAGTGCACTTATTTGCATTTGACCTTGGCCATAACCCGAATTTGCAAGGAGTACTTTATCGTTTAATTTACCATTATTAGAATAAGTAGAGTTCTCTATTGGATAGCCAATAGGGATATCCTCGCCGAAACCAAACTCTTGTAAACCATTAATAAATGTTTCACTACCCATTTCAAGTGTTTTCATTGCAAAATAGATGTTATCTGAAATAACAAAGGCTTCTTGTAGATCAACTGGCCCGTTTGAAGCATGTAATCTGCGTATTTTGTAATCGCCAAATTCTTTTCCAGGACTCCAGGTTAGTCCGTTTATTTTAACTTCTTCCTCAGGGTCTATTACACCACTCTTCAATCCAATGGATGCGGTTATTGGCTTTATTGCAGAACCTGGAACATAAGTCGCTGCAAATTTGTTGATGAGAGGCTGCTTCGGTTTTTCTCGTAACGCTGTTAGTCTGGAGTGAGAAATCCCATAGACAAATTCGTTTGGATCAAACGCCGGACTACTAACAAGAGCTAACGCTTCACCTGTCTTCGGGTCGATTGCCGCAGTAGTTCCTGATTCACCTTCATATGTCGCATAAATGCCTTTTTGTAATTCTGCGTCAATCGTAAGCTTAATGTTCTCTCCGTCCTCAACCGGTTTTTCAGCTAATACGACATCTTCTTGATTCTCGCCGGTAACAAGTATTTTTATACCTTCTTTACCCCGCAAACGTTCATCATATAATTGTTCAATCCCACGCTTGCCAATTCTATCATTTGCAGTGAAATTTTTATCCTTGTGCTTTTCCAGTTCTTCAGCAGTAATTTTACCAGTGAAGCCAACTAAATGTGCTGTCGACTCCCCGTATGGGTAAACACGACCTGTTACTTCTTTACCAGCAACAGCTCCAGTAGCCCATAATTTATCTAATAGAGCCTCTTTTGTAGTGGGGACTTTTGTTATTGGGACAAATAAGTCAGGTTTAACCCATCCCGCATCTAACTTACTGTTGATTGTTGCAACTTCAATCCCGAGAATCCCTGCAATTTCCTGTATTTTGATATTAGGTGAATCTCCAAGCTTACCTGGAATAATACCAATTTCGTAGACAATGTCATTAATAGCTAGTGGCATCCGGTTGCGGTCAAGTATTTCTCCACGTCTTGGTTCCGTAGCAGTTATTTTTACATCTCCACCATCTTTTAAAGCTGGAAAAATAAAACCAGGATCCCACTTTATATTCCAAGTTTTCTTATCTTCTTCACCTTGGTGTTTGAGTTGTGCCTCATAGTCAAAGGTGATAGGACCAGCTATTGTGTTCATTTCAACGGAGAATGGATAAGTGGCTTTTCCACTTTCAAGAGCAGCCTCCACTTCTTTTTCATCCAATTTATCGTAGGTGATTTTCAGGTCAGATACACCCACCAGGTCTTCGTATATTTTCTTGTATCGATCAACATATTCTTCAGTTGTATAGGATGTTGCTGATTTTTCAGTAATCATATCGTACATTTTCGAAAAGTCTTCATCATGCCAATTCTTTACGTATGTAGCAAATCGGTCATTCGGTGATACTTCATCATCAGAGCAAGCTGCCAAAAATAAACATAGTAGCAAGACTAAAAAGAAAGTAACTTTTTTCATGTGACCCCACCTTAATAGCAGAGAAGTCATTCCACGATTAGAATGACTTCTCACTGTTTAATAATTGAGTATAGTATACGTCTTAAACACCTTATCTGTCTAGTTTCACAAACTATTACCTGACAGTTCTGAAAAGTTTTTTTTACAGTAGCTGTTATTGAAAAGATTGTTGTTTTTGACATACAAAGTCTATAAACTGCGAAGTAACTTACCGCTACGGAAATACACTACGCGCACCTTAGGGAGGCTGGTGAGCCTCCTCGTGCTCCGCACTGCGGGGTCTCACCGATGCCTTTTCCTCCCGCAGGGTTTTTCGTGTATTTCCTTCGCTGGCATAGAACTAAACAAACGACCACCGCGAATACTATATTGATTGGAGTGGAGGCAGAATACGAAGACTCCTACGGGAACAGCGCGAGTCCGAAGACCCCGGAAGAAGCGTTCTTTGCTTCTGAGGAGACTGAGGCCGTGCCCGTGGAAAGCGAAGTATTCTGCCGGAACGGCGGCGTAAAAACAATTTTCACTACTTCGCACTTTTCATCAACTGCGAAGATTAAGCAAAAACAGACCTACAAAACGATCCTTAATTATTCATATGATCTTTTATAGCTTGTGTTATTCTATTTATTTCCTGGTCAGGAACGATGTAATACCAAACACCATTAATCATTTCTCCGCTACCACTAATTTCAAGTGTCTCTATATTGTTTCTTGTATTTCGGTAGTCAGAAAACAATGTTTGCATTTTGTCCATGTTCAGGTTAGTTGTTACGTTATCGCCAAGGATAGTAAGAATGTTACTTACTTTTGTTATACTGGAGAAGCTTGCAACTTCATCCATTGCAGCCTTAATCACACTGCGCTGCCGCTCATTTCGACCAATATCACCACGAGGATCTTCCTTGCGCATACGAATATATTTTAAAGCTTCTTCACCATTTAAATCAATCGTACCAGTATTAAAAGTCTCTCCACCTTGTGAAAATGCTTGGTCATTTGTAATTGTTACCCCACCAAGTGCATTAATTCCCTGCTTAAAGCCTTCCATATTCACTTTTATATAAAAGTGAACAGGCACATCAAAGGCTTTCTCAACACTTTTGACAGCTAAATCAACTCCTCCAAATGCATAAGAGTGATTAATTTTATCCATTCCAACTCCAGGAATATCAACATACGTATCCCGCGGGATGCTAACCATTATCATTTTGTTTGTACTAGGGTTAAGTGACATAAGAATCATTGTATCTGACCGTCCAACATCGTTTTCCCGCTGGTCAACACCAAGCAGAAGTATATTAATTGCCTTTTTGTCTTTTACAATTGAACTTAGTTCTTTTTGTCTGTTGGGATCGTCATCTCGTGCTAGTGGGTCATGCATATCTGCTACAGTGTCACCGACTTTATCGTATAAATAATACATATATGTTCCAGTAATCAAAATCACCAAAATTATAATTCCACCAACCCAATATGGCCATTTACGCTTTTTCTTTTCTTTTCGCTTTTCAGCTCTTGTGTCCACAATAATTCTCCTCTAATATCAATCATATCTAAAAAACGGTACATTATTTAAATTATAACGAATAGTTTCGGGTACGTCTATTCTATTTTATTACAGAAAAATAAAATAAGAAGAAAATTTTTGCGTTTGTTATAAATATAGAACAACTAAATTTTTGAAGTTAGAATGTCTATGCTATCCTTTTTGTCCGTCCCTTGCAAAACTAGTTGTTTTATGACAAAACAAGACACCCCTCTCCCTCCAAAGTTGTAGTACAATAGTATTATTAAATTGTTCCTCAGAAAAGGGCAAACTTATTGAAAAATGGGGGCGCAAAATCACAGGTCTACGGCTAATTTGCTATGGCGGCTGGGTTACCCGGGAAAATAAATGGGGGTAAACAATGATAAAGTCAGTGAAGCAATCGGGTCTTGATTACGAATGGGTTAAGTTGTTGCAGGAAGCCAAAAGTCTCGGGATGACCACAGAGGAGGTAAGGGAATTTTTAAGCGGGGGACAACTAACTGAAAATTGATTTAAGAACGTGCTTAATATAGAACCACACACTTTTTTGTGTTACAATAAAGCAAAAGGTAGGTGTGGAAACTTGATCGGTGAAAAAATTAAAAAATTGCGCCAAGATAAAAAAATGTCTATATCCGAACTTGCTGAAAAAGCAGGTGTGGCAAAATCATACTTAAGCTCAATCGAGCGCAACCTTCAGTCGAACCCATCGATCCAGTTCATTGAAAAGATTGGTACCGTGTTAGGTGTCACTGTAAATGAAATTATACGTGATGAACAAGCAGATAATTCTATGGAACAACTTGATGGTGAATGGTTGAAAATCGTGCAGGAAGCAATGGATTCAGGAGTGTCAAAAGAACAATTTAAGGAGTACCTTGAATTCAACAAATGGAGAAGTAAACAGGATAACTAATTTTTTTGTCTTGACCGTAGAGCGAACCTTGCATACGGTTTTTTTCATCGTAAGAAAAATAACAATATGTAGATAAATATGGATTTGGGGATTAACTTTATGATTAAATACAAGTATTGGTTATTGCCTGTCCTATGGATGGGTGTGATTTACTATTCATCTGCTACCCCATATGAGGAGCAGGATATCAAGCCATTTTTATCAGATACAATAGACCTTTCCTTTCTTGTACCATTATTCGATTGGATTACTTTCCAGTATCACAATTCCGAAGTGAGTGTTTCCGTGCTTGGGATAGAAGGATTTATTGAATTTTTCGTACGCAAAGGTGCACATGTTACCGTATACTTTATTTTATTCTCTCTCTTTTTCTTAGCAATCAAAAAAACGCTATCTGTTTCGCTCAGTAAAACACTAGTATTTTCTATGGTTTTCACTAGTATGTACGCAATATTGGATGAGTTTCACCAGGGATTTACACAAAACCGAACGCCATATATTGGAGATGTGGGCTTGGATTTGTTTGGGGCAGCAATGGCGATGGCTTTTATAATACTAATCTGTACATGGAAAAGAAAGAGGAAAAGTGTGTCATGAAAGGGATTTAACAATGACTAAAGATACTGCAGTTGTAATCAGGAATGTAAAAATTTATATGGAAAATAAAATAGTGGAGAATGGTTGTTTGATTGCTGTAAACAATAAAATCCAATCGGTTTATTCTGAACAGGACAATGCTGCTGATTTCCCGCGGGATGCCCTCGTCATTGACGGAACTGGAAAAAGTTTAATTCCAGGTTTTATCGATGGTCATATACACGGCGCCAATGGAGCCGATGTGATGGATGGGAGCAAAGTGGCATTAGACGCTATTGGACAGGTGCTTCCTCAAGAAGGGACAACCAGCTACCTGGCGACGACAATTACGCGGCCGAAAAGTGAAATCGAGCGTGCCATTGAAAATGTCGCTAATTATAGGAACAAGACAGGGTGTGCAGAGATAATCGGCATTCACCTAGAAGGTCCATTTATTGAAAAAAGTAAAGCCGGTGCACAACCAATTGATCATATTCTGGAACCGGATATAGAGTTGTTTCGTAAGTGGCAAAAGACTGCAAAATCGATAATTAAAACTGTTACTCTTGCACCTGAGCATGATCCCAATGGAACATTCATTAACTATTTAGCACAGTCTGGGGTGAATGTGTCTGCAGGACATACGAAAAGTGGATTTTCCGAGATGAAAACGGCTGTTGAATTTGGTGTAAAACAAGTAACTCATATTTGTAACGCGATGACTGGAATCCACCACCGGGATATTGGGGTGGTTGGGGCAGCTTTTCAGCTACCTGATCTACGCGCGGAGTTAATAGCGGACGAAATTCACGTCTCAAAAGAAATGCTGCAATTGATTTACGACACGATGGGTAGCGAGCGATTGATTCTTATAACAGATGCAATGCGTGCAAAGTGTCTCGAAGCAGGAAGGTACGAGCTTGGGGGGCAGCCGGTTACTGTTTCAAATGGTCGTGTCCTGTTGGATAATGGTGTGTTGGCTGGGAGTATTTTGAAAATGCGAGATGGCGTTAACAATATGTTGAATTTTCCTGGTGTAACACTTCGAGATGTCATCCAGATGGCTTCTGTCAATCCGGCTAAGCAAATTGGAGTATTCGATAAAAAAGGAAGCATTGAAATTGGGAAAGATGCAGATTTCTTACTTGTTGACGAAGGGCTAACTATTTATTACACTATTTGCCTGGGAATTGTTGCATACAAGGGAGAGAAAACACAGTGAAATTAGTTAAGGTTAAAAACTACGATCAAATGAGTGAACAGGCTTGTGACATAGTATTAGACAGAATTAACAATTTGAAAAAGCCCGTTTTAGGACTTGCTACAGGATCTACACCAGAAGGATTATATAAACAGCTAATAAACAAATATACGAATAAAGAAACTTCTTTTAACAACGTAACTACGTTTAATCTTGATGAATACATTGGGCTGTCCCATAGCCATCCTAACAGCTATTACACCTATATGAATGAACATCTATTTAACTATATTGATATAGATTCAAAAAATGTAAATATACCAAATGGAAATGTTAGTGACATCTTAAAAGAATGTAGTGACTATGAAAAGGTTATAAGTGAACATGGAAGTATTGACGTCCAACTATTAGGTTTAGGTTCAAACGGTCATATTGGGTTTAATGAACCTGGGACTCCTTTTTCAAGCAGAACACATATTGTCCAACTGTCAGAGTCAACACGACAGGCGAATGCCAGGTTTTTTGAATCGGTTGATGAAGTGCCAACTAAAGCAATTACAATGGGAATTAGAACGATTATGGAAAGTAATGAAATTGTAGTCCTTGTTTCCGGTCTGAAAAAATCCATG
The DNA here is from genome assembly GCF_049310925.1 of Virgibacillus sp. DJP39. NCBI lineage: Bacteria > Bacillati > Bacillota > Bacilli > Caryophanales > Bacillaceae > Virgibacillus > Virgibacillus sp. DJP39. The sequence goes on from NZ_JBMERP010000004.1 coordinate 87,970, forward strand.
GCGTTAGCAAATTTAATCAATGGGGAAGTTAGTGAAGAATTTCCGGCATCTATTTTACAGAAGCATAAAAATGTGACTATTATCGCCGACGAACCGGCCTTATCAAAACTATAAAAACCATTAAGAGGTTCTGACACCCGGTTAATGGTTTTTCATAGTAAATTATTCACAATGCATTTTACACTACACTTTACTACTCTACGTCTATTTCTGTGTATGCATGGCCTGTCTCGGAAATTACTGCTTGATCACTGGTTATGTCCACGACCCAGTTTTGGAAGTCTTTCACTTCTTCAGTTTTCACATACATGTGGAAAACTACCTCTTCTAGATAATCTATTTTTTGTAATATGTATGTAGATGTTCGGAATAGATTTTCTAGTTTGCCTAAAAGTCCGTATTCAACAGTAACTAGGAACCCTTGCATCAGTTGTCGTTCCACCACACCAGTGGTTTTAATTACATCAGAAGCAGAACCACTATACGCTCTGATTAAACCACCTGCACCTAGCTTAACACCACCAAAATACCGTGTTACAACAATTACAGTGTCCTTCAGCTGCTGCTTTTTTAATACTTCAAGTATCGGAACACCAGCTGTACCGCTTGGCTCCCCATCATCATTTGCTTTTTGTATGTGATCATGTTCGCCAATCATGTAGGCAGAACAGTTGTGATTCGCATCGTTGAATTGTTTTTTTATATCTGCAATAAAGGTTTGTGCTTCTTCTTCAGTTTCAACGCGCTTTACGTGTCCTAAAAAACGGGACTTTTGAATGATTTTTTGACACGAACCCTCTTGTTTAATGGTATAATAACTAGATAACATTGTGCATGTACCCTCCTTTCTTAACACTATAATAAAAGGAACTTAAGCGCAAACTATACACTTAATCCAATACCTTTGCACCAGTATAATGAATAATATTCCATTATATAAGCTAAAAGACCCTACTAAAATAGTTTAAGAAGTCGAAATATATAATAGGTTGGTGAGTTATATGGTGAAAACATCCGAAAACGCATTGGAAGGCATTATTGATGAAATGGTTGAGGTTGTTGAGAATAGCAAAGATGAGATTTTCAACATCAGCGAAGAATCTAGGAAGGAGTATGAGCTTCTTACACATGAATTACTAGATACAAAGAATCGCGTAATTGAACACATCAATAGTGGAGACAAGCTAGAACAAAAGGTACGGTTTTCAAGGAAGAAGCTTTTAGAGGTTAGTAAATACTTTGAGCGCTATTCTGAGTCAGAAATCCGTCAAGTCTATGAAAATACACACACCATGCAAACCGATCTCGCTATGCTTCAGCACCAGGAAAAAGCATTACGGGAAAGACGTGATGATTTGGAGCGACGGCTGCTTGTGTTAGATCAGACAATTGAACGTGCTGAGGGATTAGCTGGTAAAATTTCTGTGATCCTTACGTATTTAAATGATGATTTTAAGAAAGTTAATGAATTGATAGAAGACGCAAAAGAAAAACATGAATTTGGTCTGAAAATTATTGAGGCACAGGAAGAAGAACGTAGAAAAATTTCCAGGGAGATTCATGATGGCCCTGCACAAATGCTTGCGAATATTCTCCTGCGATCTGAAATTGTCGATCGAACATTTCGTGAAGGTGATATGGAACATGTCAGACGGGAAATCAGTAGCATGCGTAAGATGATCCGGTCATCACTGTATGAGGTGCGAAGAATAATTTATGATTTACGACCAATGGCACTGGATGATTTAGGATTGGTACCAACACTAAAAAAATATATAGCCAACGTCGCAGAATACACAGGGCTTAATATTGAATTTATACCTATTGGTAACGAAGATCGTTTTAATCAAAAATATGAAGTAGCATTTTTTAGGCTTGTTCAGGAATCAGTTCAAAATTCGATTAAACATGCGGAAGCAACAGATATAGTTGTTAAACTGGAAATCAAAACTAACCATATTGTTATGATTGTCAAGGACAATGGGCACGGTTTTGACCCAAGCGTTAAGAGTGAAAACTCATTTGGTCTGATTGGAATGCGTGAAAGAGTAGACATGCTGGAAGGCACGCTAAAAATAAATTCTATTATAGGCGAAGGTACTAGTGTTTTTATTAGTGTTCCATATAAAGATTAGATTACACTATGGTAATTTCTCTGTTATTAGTGTAATCTGAATTGTGAAACTTAGGAAAGTTATGAAATAATTCCTAAGTAATAAAAGAAACGTTATGATATTAAATAAGTAACGATAGAAATAGACTAGTGTAATCATCTATGTAATAGGGGAATTTAAAAATAGATAAAATTGTAGGAGGACCAATGAAAATGATGTTGAAAAAGGATCTTACAAAAATAGTACTAATAGATGATCACAAACTCTTTCGTGAGGGAGTTAAACGTATACTGGAGTTCGAAACTTCTTTTGAAGTATTAGCAGAAGGTGATGATGGAAATGTTGCAGCAGAACTTGTGGCAAAGCACAAGCCTGATGTGGTGTTAATGGATATTAACATGCCGCACACAAACGGTATTCAGGCTACAGCAAATCTGGTAAGGAATCATCCGGATACTAGTGTTATCATTCTATCCATTCACGATGATGAAAGTTATGTAACACACGCTCTGAAAACAGGTGCACAGGGATATCTATTAAAAGAAATGGATTCTGATTCGCTTATTGAAGCAATTAAGGTTGTAAGTGAAGGTGGATCGTATTTACATCCGAGAGTAACACATAATTTAGTTCAGGAATTTCGGAGACTTTCAAAAGAAACTTCTTCCAATCATGTTAACTTAGGAGTTAATTATCGTAAGCCACTGCACCTGTTGACTCGCAGGGAATGTGAAGTATTGCAATTACTTGCTGAAGGTAAAAGTAACCGTGGAGTTGCTGATTCGTTGTATATAAGTGAAAAAACAGTGAAAAACCATGTTAGTAATATACTTCAAAAGATGAATGTTAATGATCGAACGCAAGCAGTGGTAGCGGCAATTCGTAAAGGATGGGTCGAACTAGAATAACAGTTTATCAAATGAAACATTGGATTTGTTCCTCGTTTATTTGCATGTGCCTTGACCTCGATGTCAGGGCATATTTTTAACTTGTTTTGTTTGTATGATGTTTTTTTTAAACGGTTCATGTAAACTATAGTGAAGTGCTGGGTGGATTTGTCAGCGTGGTCCTTGGTCCTGTCTATCATTATAGGTAGTACCAAACTTAGGAGTGAATTATAAATGAAAATTGCTGTTATGACAGACAGTACAGCATATATTCCAAAGCAATTACGGGAAAATGAATCGATACATATGGTTCCATTAAGTGTTGTTTTTGGAGAAGTGCCTTATCAAGAAGAAGTTGATCTAACAACAGAAGAATTTTATACAATGGTTAAGAATGCTGACAGTCTTCCAAAGACGTCACAACCTTCTATTGGATATGTTGTCGAAAAGTTTGAAGAACTTGCTGCCGATTATGACGCTGTTGTGACAGTACACCTGTCAAGCGGCATAAGTGGAACTTACCAGGCAGTGGTGAGCGCCAGTAAAATGGTAGAAGGTATTACGGTATACCCATTTGATTCTGAAATCAGTTGTCTGCCACAAGGATTTTATGCGTTAGAAGCAGCCAGGATGGCAAGAGACAACCAAACTCCAGAAGCAATTATTGAACGTCTAAAGCAGATGAAAATGGTAGTGCGCGCTTATTTTATGGTGGATGATCTTAGTCATTTACAGCGCGGAGGTAGACTGAATGGTGCGCAGGTACTTGTTGGCAGCTTATTCCAAGTTAAGCCTATTCTACATTTTGTCAACAAAAAAATTGTTCCATTTGAAAAAATACGAACCCGTAAAAAAGCTTTAAATCGACTGATCGAATTACTTGAAGAAGACGTAAAAAAAGGTGAAAAACTCAAGGTTGCAGTTATTCATGGTAATTGTGAAGATGTTGCAATTGATCTTAAAAAGAGCTTAGAAGAAAAATATGACTCAATAGAATGTCATATCAGCTATTTTGGTCCGGTAATTGGTACTCATTTGGGCCAGGGTGCAATTGGAATAGGATGGTATCCATTATAAAACCTGGCTTATCTCCAAACTTGAATGGTGAAAACCCTAGTTGTACTTATGCAGAAAGAAAGTTTTATGCTTTCTTTACTGCCTATAAAAAAATCTCATGGAGCCATCCCCATTTGGTGGCTTTGTATTAAAGTTAGATAGGAGAGAAATTGTTTGAACAATACCTCAATAGAAGCCCCATATATAGATTTTGAACTCTCCAGCCGTTACGCTGGGAAACTGCTGCTCCGCAATGAAATTCATATAGAAGAAGATTATTTTCAATACTTACTATCAAAAATGCAATTTACCCCTTTGCCATCTATCCTAAAAAAATTCCGATTACCTGTTTGTCTACGGTGCAACAACAAAAAACAATCATTGTTTGGAACGCTGCCATGTCAAAATTGCAACAAACCTCATTTGTACTGCCGTAAATGCATTGAAATGGGTAGAGTCCTAGAATGTGAACCACTTTATAGCTGGTCTGGGATTGATCCTGTTTGGTCAAGCCATAGTAACCCCTGCACCTGGAACGGCGAGCTGACAGAACGGCAAAAATTGGCCAGTAATAGAATTTCAGTTGCAGTATCAAATCAGGAAAAAGAGCTTTTGGTTTGGGCTGTCTGTGGTGCTGGGAAAACGGAAATGCTTTATGAGGCAATTAACAGTGCACTAAAGGAAGGTAAGCGAGTTTGTTTAGCAACACCACGGGCGGATGTCGTACGTGAGTTATTGCCGCGCTTTCGCCAAGCCTTTTCCACCATCCATATTCAGGGTTTATATGGTGGGAGTAAAGATAACGATGGTACCGCACAACTTATTTTAACAACAACACATCAATTACTTCGCTATCAGGCTGCTTTTGATGTGATGATTATTGATGAAGTTGATGCATTTCCATTTCATGCAGACCCTTCGCTACCATACGCAACAAACAGAGCTCAAAAGGATAAGAGTACAACCATCTATTTGACAGCTACTCCTCGAAAACATCACCGAAAACAGATAAGCCGAAAAAGATTGCCACATATTTTCGTTCCTGTTCGATTTCATGGTAATCCCCTACCAGTACCTTCTATGAAAATGTGTCTAACACTCCATAAAGGATTAGCAAACTATTATCCTCCTACTTCTTTTTTCACCTGGTTAAAAACAAGGAAAGTTTCAAATCGCCAAGTCTTAGTTTTTGTACCAACAATAAATCTAGCATCGAAAATGAAACTTACAATTGAACGCGACCTTTTGAACTTAGGTACCATAACGCGCTCAGATGAGCTAGTTACCGTGCATGCCAGTGATGCTGATCGAGAAAAAAAGGTTAGTCAATTTCGTAACAAAGAAATCACCGTTTTAATCACAACAACTATCTTAGAGCGTGGCGTTACTTTTCCTTCTGTTGATGTTGCAGTGATTGATGCTGGCCATGAAGTCTTTGATGAAGCTGCCCTTGTTCAAATTTCCGGTAGGGCTGGAAGGAGTATTGAAGATCCAAGTGGTGAAGTGATATTTTTCCATAGCGGTAAAACGAATGCAATGGTTCAGGCGATAGAATCAATTAAGTCTATGAACAAACGGGGAGGTTTTCACTAATATGTACTGTTTATGGTGCGATGAAGAAATTATTTCAACCGTAACCTGGAGTAACTTTTTACTGTTACCATCTCAGAAAAAAATTTGCTCTAACTGTGCAGATGGTTTGGAAATCATCGGTGGGTCACGCTGTTCAGTTTGTAGTAGGTCATGTGAAGATGCCACTTGCCCCGATTGTGTGAAGTGGGAAAGCTTATTTGTTGGTGGGGACACGCTCACTAAAAACTATTCCATTTACTCCTATAATCCTGCAATACAAGCTATTGTTACAAAATGGAAATACCGTGGTGATTATTGCCTCGGTGAACTATTTCAACAGACAATTAGGCAGACCTTTGCTAAAGAATTTGGCACACTCCCCAGCAATTCAATTTTAGTTCCAATTCCCTTAAGCCAGGAAAGAATGAAGGAGCGGGGGTTTAATCAAGCCAAAATACTATCTGATTTCCTGCCACTTAAAACAAGAGACGTACTTACACGTATTCACGGTGAAAAACAATCAAAAAAAACACGATTTGAACGAATCACAGCACAAAATCCTTTTTTTCTAAATGAAACTGTTAAAAAAACCGTTATTCTTGTCGATGATATATATACAACGGGTACAACTTTACGGCATGCAGCAAGTCTTTTACTGGAAAATGGTTGTCCCGAGGTCTATGCTTTGACATTAATTAGGGGATAGAGACTATATGATATACTAGATAAAATGAGGGAAACGATTATGGGCGAATTAGCAAATTGCAAAGTATGTAATGGACTTTTTTTAAAAACATTACGAGACATATGTAAAGATTGTTATGAAAAAGAAGAAACTGCCTTTAAAACGGTTAGTGGTTTCTTACGGATGAAAAAAAACCGTGAGGCAACAATGGTAGAGGTTGTGGAAGAAACCGGGGTAAGTGGAGATTTAATTAAAAAATTCATTAAAGAAAAAAGACTTTTGACTTCTCAATTTCCGAAACTTGGTTATCCCTGTGAAACATGTGGAACTAGTATTAAGTCCGGCAAAATCTGTTCTACATGTTCTGAAGAATTATTACGGGATTTAGATAGTGAAGAGCGTGAAGCAGAGCGGGTAAAGCGTTTGAAGGAAAAAGAAACATCAAAAGCAGCATATTATTCTTTTAAAAAGGACTAGAAAGACTTTACTTTTATATAATTTAACCGATATAAATAATAAGAAGAAGGTAGACCGGTATATAACAGAAAGTCAATACACAAAGAGGTGAGTAATAATGAAAATACAAGGTTCGAATCACACAAATTTTAACCCATATAAACAGCAGGCTCAGAAGCATAACGGTGTGAGTAAGGAAATCAGTCAGAAAGACCAGCTGCAAATTTCCAGTCAGGCTAAACAACTACAGGGAAATGAAAAGCCCAGTAGTGAGCGTGCATCACATATACAGGAAATCAAAAAAGCTGTAGACTCGGGTGAGTACAAAGTTAATCATGAAAAAACAGCGGAAAAAATGATTGCATTTTGGAATAAACGCTAACAAGGAGGGCGAGATATGTCCCTACAGTCAATTATTAATACGTTGGAAAAGCTTGTTATGATTCATGATAGCCTTTTATCAATTTCAGAACAAAAGACAAAGGCGATTAAAGAAGGTAATACGGATAGCTTGCAACCATTAATTGTTAAAGAAAGTAAACATATACAAGCACTGGAACAGGTGGAAGCAATTCGTCAGAAAGAAGTTAAGAATTGGTTTGAAACAAACAATTTGCAAACCGAGGATCATACTATTACGAGAATGCTCGAAAAGACAGTAGATAATGAAAAACAAAAAGCGGTCGCGGAAGTAATTACCCGGCTGACAAAAGTCGTTACTGACTTGAAACAGCAAGAGCAATTAAATAAATCACTTATTCAACAGTCATTGCAATTTGTTGAACTATCAATAGATATGATGAATCCCTCCATAAGTAACTTAAATTACGGCAACAAAAAAGAAACAGAATCATCGTTGAAACGGTCGGTGTTTGATTCTAAAGCATAATAAGGTTATGAAAATTCAGTCCACTAGCTAGGGGATTTCCGTATTTTGTAAAGAGGAGATAAGATAATGAGTACTTTTCACGGACTAGAGATGGCCAAGCAAGCTCTATTTGCTCAACAATCTGCGTTGTATACGACAGGTCATAATATTGCAAATGCAAATACAGAGGGATATACAAGGCAACGTGTTAATTTTGAAACAACTTCACCATTCCCAACTGCTTCAAGAAATAGACCTGAAATTCCAGGCCAGATGGGAACTGGTGTTGAGGTTGGAACAGTACAACGCATTCGTAATAAATTTTTAGACTACCAATTTCGTACGGAAAACAGTAAGGCTGGTTATTGGCAAACGAAGGCGGATTCTATCGCTCATATGGAAAGTTTAATGAATGAACCTTCTGAAAATGGACTCGCCAAAACGATGGATCAGTTTTGGCAATCACTTCAGGACCTTTCGGTAAACCCAAAGAATTCAGGTGCCAGGTCTGTTGTTGCGCAAAGAGGACAAGCTGTTGCTGAAAGCTTTAATTATTTATCTAGTTCATTAAGCTCCATGCGGACTGACATAAAGAAGCAAATTGATGTCACCGTGAAGGATGCAAATTCTATATTGTCTCAAGTAAACGAAATCAATAAACAAATTCAACAAATTGAACCACACGGTTATTTAGCTAATGATTTGTATGATGAACGTGACCGCTTAATTGATGAGCTGTCAGGTATTGTAAATATCAAGGTTACGTACACCAAAAGTGGTGAAAGCTCACCTGCCATAGCAGATGGCCTGGCCACAATTGAGTTGGTGAATGACAAAGGTAAAGGGTTAGGTATTAATTTAGTTGCTGGGGAAGCCGGTGAATTTACAGAATTAAAAGTTAATTATTCGGGTGATACCAATAAAGGACGTGCTGTTTCCTCGATTACTGTTGGTGGTCAAGCAATTCAACCAGAAGACTTTACTTCCAATGGATCCCTTAAAGGGTTTATTGAATCATATGGATATGAAGATGCAGATGGTTCCATTAAAGGTACATACCCAGACATGATTGCTAATTTGGACAAAATGGCATTTGAATTTGCCGAAGCATTTAATGATGCTCATAACGATGGACAGGACCTAGAGGGTAATATTGGCGGTAAGTTTTTTGTAGGTGCTGGGAACCCTGCGGCAACAACACCTGAAGAAGAGTATTTTGGGGCAGCGGCATCTATTAAGGTTGCTTCTGCTGTTCTTGGCGACCCTGACTTAATTGCTGCTAGTGGGAATGGAGATCTTGGAAGTGGAACTAATGCTAATAAACTGGCTGATGTATTCGAGAACCCTTTAGATGGGTTAGGTGAGAATACATCAGTAAAAACTTTCTATGAATCATTAATTGGTGAACTAGGCGTTAATGCCCAAGAGGCTAATAGAATGGCAGGGAATACGGTTATATTAAAATCACAGGTTGAAAATCAAAGAATGTCCGTAAGCTCTGTTTCTTTAGATGAAGAAATGTCTAATATGATTAAATATCAACATGCATATAATGCTGCGGCACGTAGTTTAACTGCTGTAGATGAATTACTAGATCGGATTATCAATAACATGGGCCTCGTAGGAAGGTAGGGTAAAATTATGCGAATAACTCAAGGAATGTTATCTAACAATATGCTGAGAAACCTTTCCAGTAGCTATTCAAAACTAGGTACATATATGGACCAGTTATCATCAGGAAAAAAAATTAATAAACCATCTGATGACCCTGTTATAGCTATGAAGGGTATGAACTATCGCTCACAGGTAACAGAAGTGCAACAATACAAGCGCAATACCAATGAAGTTCACAACTGGATGGATAACTCTGATGCAGCACTAGATAAAGCAACGCAAGCTTTACAAAAGATGCGTGAGCTAGCGGTACAGGCTAGTAATGATACGTACGGTTCTGAGGAACGTAAGAATATCATGAGTGAAGTTAAGCAACTAAAAGAACATATTATTGATATCGCTAATACACAGGTTAACGGGAAGTTTATCTTTAATGGAACAAAAACTGATGAAAAGCCTATTGACAATCCACCGTTTGGAATTGATACAGTTTCCCCGGTGAAGATTGAGGTTTCCAGCAATACAAAATTACAGGCAAATGTCGATGGTGCAGAAGTATTTGGACAGGATTTGTTCACAAACATGGATAATTTTATTAATGCTCTCGATACTAACAATCAGTCTGAAATTGAAGCAAGTATTGGTACTGTTGATGATAATATTGACAAAGTGATTAATACAAGAGCTGATCTTGGTGCCAGAATGAATCGACTCGAACTGATTGAAAACCGGTTAAGTTCGCAAGAGATAAATGCAAAACGAATGATGTCTAACAATGAAGATATTGATTATGAAAAGGTTATAACAGAGCTTACAGCACAGGAAAGTGTACATCGTGCAGCACTTTCTGCAGGGTCGCGTATTATCCAACCAACTTTATTAGACTTTTTACGATAAGTTTTAGTTCGTAGCCCTAACCACTTTTTAATGGTGGGTTAGGGCTATATTTATCCTTATTCACGTTGAAGGAAGGGGTTTTTATGCAGTTACCTCAAATACGAATGCAGTCGCAAATGGCTCAGATTAACATCCTCCAAACTAATGCAAGTCAAGAGATACAACAGCCTAAAGCATCTTTATCGATTGAGCAACCAAAAGCAAAAGTGACCATTCAAACGACTCCCTCAAAGCTTCAAATCGATCAGACTAGGGCGTGGGAGGATATGAATTTAATGCACATTTTTAAACGAATTGAAAAATATGCAAATGAAGGAATTCAAGGTGCTCATGAAGGAACAGCCAGACGCGTTCAACAAGGTGATGCTTTAATGAGAATTGAAAATAAAGGTAACCCCATTTCAAGCCAGGCTGTTCAAAATGGATTTGATCATATGAAAAAGTTGGGTATTAAGTTTATCCCGTCTATGTTTGCTGTAAAGATAGATTATCAGCCTTCCAGATTATCTATTGATGTAAAGGTCAATAAGCCAATCATTCGTGCGGAGGCACATCAACCAAACTATCAATTTACTCCAGGTAATGTTGAGATTGGTATAAGAAACTATCAGAGTTTAAAGATTGACTTTGAAAACCTGTTTTCCCAAGAATAATTCACAAGTAATATATAAAATGATTTATAAGGGATGGTAAGTAAAAAATGAAAATTCAAACAAAGTATGTAGGTGAAGTGGAAATAAATGTAGAGCAAATTATTAACTTCGCTAGTGGAATACCTGGGTTTATTAACGAAACAAAGTTCACTTTACTGGATTTACCGGGAAATCCAGTATTTCAAATTCTTCAATCTGTTTCTACTCCAGAAGTTGCCTTTGTGGTAGCGAACCCTTATCACTTTTATGTTGACTATGCATTTGAACTTGATACAAATGTAAAGGAAAGTCTGGCAATTAGAAATGAAAAGGATGTGGTTGTACTCTCGATTGTTACTTTACAGGATCCATTCGAAACAAGCACACTAAATCTAAAAGCACCAATTATTATTAATCATACTAGTAAACGTGGAAAGCAATATATTTTAAATCAGGAAGACTATTCCGCAAAATCATCTATTACACAAACTAATACCTCTAAAGTGAGGGGAGTTTAGTATGTTAGTTCTGACTAGAAAACTTAATGAATCTATTCAAATCGGGGACGAAATTGAAGTTAAGGTGTTAGGGATAGAAGGAGATCAAATAAAGCTGGGAATTGCAGCGCCAAAATCAGTTGAAGTCCATCGAAAAGAAGTATACATAGATATCCAGGAACAAAATAGTGCAGCAGCAAATCTCCCGACAGATGTACTAGGTCTTATAGAAAAAAAAGAATAATTTAACAATTAGATTGCTAATGCCGATATAAAGGAAAATAGAGTTCGAGGAGTTGCTTGGGCAATGAAGATTGAAAATGTAGTGACTGGTTCACAACCCTTGCAAAGTGAAACAAACAACAAGCCTAATACGTCAGCAATTGAAGGAACCATAAAAAAACTCGAAATAAATAAAGAAATAGAACTTCATGATGAAAAGGTAATTAACAAAGAAGATATCGAAACAGTCATCTCGAAGCTAAATGAGTTTATTGAACCTATACATACCAATCTAAAGTTTGAATATCATGAAAAACTTAATGATTACTATGTAACTGTTGTAAACCCGCTTACGGACGAGGTGCTAAAGGAAATTCCCTCTAGGAAAATGCTTGATATGTACGCAGCTATGGCTGAATTTATGGGTTTACTAGTAGATGAGAAAATTTAAGGAGTTGAAAGCATATGCGCATAGGTGGACTAGCAACTGGTATGGATATTGATCAGCTCGTAGGTAAATTAATGAAAGCTGAGAGAATGCCATTAGATCGTATGGAACAGGATAGAACAATACTTACCTGGAAACGTGATGCATACCGTACTATTAACAAGGCACTTTTAGAATTAGAAAATATGACATTAAAAATGGAACTAGGCTCAACTTACAATACAAAGTCTGTAAGCTCTACCCAAGAAAATGCTGTTACTGCAACAGGCACGCCAACAGCTTCTAACGGTGTATATAATATTGAGGTTACACAGCTGGCAAAGTCAGCAATTAATGTTGGGGGAGTTATTGGCAGTAATATTGATCAAAGTGCAACACTAGAATCACAGTTTGGTACTGGAGTTCCTACAGGAGACTTTGAGTTTTACACGTATAAAGAGGATGGTACAAAAGACACACATACATTTTCAGTTAGTGCAGATGATACTTTAAATGATGTTCTAGGAAGAATTACAGAGGCAGATAACAATGTCCGTGCATTTTTCGACCCACAGTCACAGAAGGTTGTCTTGGAAACAACACGGACAGGAGATTATAATAAATCTACTGAGTTTGCCGGTGCAGAAATTGGGTTTAATTCAACTGCAAATTCATTTTTCACGGATACTTTAAAGCTTACAGCCGATGGAACTCAGGCTGGACAAGCTGGGCAAGACGCTGCATTTACTTATAACGGACAACTAGGTCTGACATCTAAGGATAACAATTATACCCTAAACGGAATCAATTTTGAGTTTAAAAATACTACAGTTGGTAGTGCTAAATTGACTGTCAATAACAATGTGGAAGCATCGTTTGAGTCAGTAATGAAATTTGTGGACAAGTACAATCAACTTGTCGAGGAATTAAATAAGACGCAACAAGATGAGATATATCGAGATTATAAGCCATTAACCGATGAACAAAAAGAGGCAATGTCAGAGGATGAAGCTGAACTTTGGGAAGAAAAAGCCAAAAGTGGTATCTTACGAAATGAATCAATTATCTCAAATGGAATGTATGCAATGCGACGGGACTGGTATGCGAATGTTGCTACAGGAGGGGATATTACTTCATTAACCCAAATCGGTATTACTACTTCTAGTGACTATAGAGATGGCGGAAAATTGGTAGTGAATGAGGCGGAATTAAAAAAGGCATTAACTGAAAATCCAGAGGGCGTACAAAAATTATTTTCAAATGATACAGAAGATGCAAGTAAGGGAATTGTTAACAGACTTGAGGACTCAATTGAATCAATAATGGGAAGAATTGAAGATCGTGCTGGTAAGGGTACAGATACGCTTGAAAATTATACATTAGGAAAACGAATGAAAGATCTAGACAGCCAAATAATGGATTTCGAGAGTAGATTAGCACGAGTAGAAAACCGTTATTGGAGCGAATTTACCGCAATGGAAAAAGCAATACAACGGATGAATCAACAGTCAGCCCAGCTAATGTCACAATTTGGTGGAGCTTAAGATTAAGGTAGAAGAGATTTTTTAAGGAGTGTATATATGTCTTTAAACAAGCAGTATCAAACCTATCAGGATAACGCCGTGAACACTGCATCTGGTCCAGAATTAACGATGATGCTTTATAATGGTTGCATCAAATTTATTAAACATGCAAAGAAAAGTATGAAGGAAAAAAATTATGAAGAAAAAAACGTAAATATACAGAAAGCACAAAAGATTATTCAGGAATTAATGTTAACAATGGATCGGGATATAGATATAACACATCAAATATTACCACTATACGAATATATGCTCCATCAATTAAAAGAAGGAAACATTAAAAATGATGAAGCCTTATTAGATGAAGCACTATCTTACACGATTGAATTTAGAGATACATGGAAAGAAGTCATTTTAAAAACTCGTCAAAATCAGTACGCACAAGGTGCAAAAGTTTAATGAGCAGTCTAGAAGAGTTGTACGAGATTACTATAGAGCTGGAAAATGTTTTAAAACAAACTGTTAGCTCGAAAAATCGTGAATCAGTAATCGAAAAAATTAATTTTCTGATTGAAAAAAGGGGAAGTTTAATGAATAGCATTAAACCTCCCTTCACAGAAGATGAAAAACTTATGGGAAGAAAACTTGTAAACATGAACGAAGTAATCCAAACGGAAATGACAGAAGTATTAAGTAACCTAAAGACAGAAATGAAGCAGATTAAGAAGCAAAAAAAGTCGAATCAGAACTATGTCAATCCTTATAAAAACGTCAAAACAATGGATGGCATGTTTATGGATAGTAAAAAATAGAGACCCTGGAACTAACTGGAGTTTCTATTTTTTTACTATCTTAAAAAAGATTTCGACAAAATCCTACATTAAATTTAAAAAATTATTTTGTTTAAGCAGGAATTAGACAGGGTATTGTAGAATAGTAAATACATAAGGATGAAAGGAGGACACTTTTATGAAATACAACATTCGTGGTGAAAATATTGAGGTGACGGGTGCAATTCGTGATTACGTACAAAAGAAAATAGGAAAGCTTGAACGCTATTTCGATACGCCTCCAACTTCAGATGTCCATGTTAATTTGAGTGTCTATAATGATGAGCAGAAAATTGAGGTAACAATTCCAATGACGAACTTATTGCTTCGCGCAGAGGAACAGCACATTGATCTATATGCTGCCATCGACCTTGTATTGGATAAGTTAGAAAGACAGATTCGTAAATATAAGACCAAAGTAAATCGCAGGTCTCGTCAAAATGGATCGGCAAAACATATTTTTGCTGACCTTGAAAAAGAGCAAGCAGATAATGAGTACGAGTCAGATGAAATAGAAATTGTAAAGACAAAACGGTTTAACCTGAAACCAATGGATTCAGAAGAAGCAGTAATGCAAATGGATATGCTGGGACATACATTTTATGTATTTACAAATGCAAATTCCAATGATACTAATGTAGTATATCGTCGCAAAGATGGACGGTATGGAATTATTGAACCAAACAGTTAATCAACAATTATTATGATAAAGCGACCCCGTTTTTAGGGGTCGCTTTTTTGGCATTAAATTTAATTTTAAAATTTATTAATTTCCCTTTTTCTTTTATAAAAGGATGGGTCTAACATAAGGGTATATAATCTTGTCGTGATTTGTCGAATGTTTTCCTAATTAATGATTCCGGATAGTAAAAAGTGTTCTATTTGATAGCAAAATTAAAGATTTTTTACAGAAAAGAGAGTTTTAGAGTGAAAAAATTGTCGAATGCTATCCCAATTTTAAAAAACGTTAGTTAGCCTGATTTATATATTCCATGGTATAAATATAGTATGAAAAAAGGGGGAGATGTTAGTGAGTGATCAAGGCAGTATTTCTTATGATTCTCTAGTAACAAAGGTAAGACAACAAGAAGAAACAATTGTACAGTTACTGGTTATAATTGCAGCAACAAATCGTAAAATATCTGATTTGATTGAACTGCAGGATCAGCGAAAACATTCTCTATCTCATTCTTAGTGTTCCTCGTGTTAGATGCTTCCAGTTTTATTTTTGTAGCCTCATACTTACCTCATAGTGAAGAGTAGCTCATCCTCGGGCTATTCTTTTATATTTCTATTAATATAGTGGGTAGTTGTCATACTTGTTTATATAATGTTATTATAAGTTGTGGATAAAAGTATATAAGAAGAGATTCCGAACAATATTGAGGAGCGTTAATTATGCCTGGATTATTAACTAAAATTTTTGGCGATGGCAACCAAAAACAACTTAACCGTTTACAAAAGGTAGTAAATGATATTGAAGCGTTAGAAACAGAGTATGAGAAGTTAACAGAGACAGATTTTCCTAAAAAAACCGAAGAATTTAAAGAAAGATATAGAAATGGTGAAAAATTAGACAGTATGATGGTTGAAGCGTATGCAGTTGTACGTGAGGCTTCAAAACGGGTATTAAAAATGCGCCCGTTTCCAGTACAGTTGATGGGAGCAGTTGCATTACACCAAGGTAATATAGCTGAGATGAAAACAGGTGAGGGTAAAACCCTTGCTTCAACCATGCCAGCATATTTAAATGCGATTTCTGGAAAAGGTGTTCATATCATCACTGTCAACGAATACCTTGCAGATCGTGATGCTAAAGAAATGGGAGAATTGTATAACTTTTTAGGGCTGACCGTAGGATTGAACGGGAATGGGCTAACAAAAGAAACAAAACGAGAAGCCTATTATTGTGACATTACGTACGGAACCAACAATGAATTTGGATTTGACTATTTGCGCGATAACATGGTCCTTTACAAAGAACAGATGGTACAGCGACCACTTAACTTTGCAATAATTGATGAAGTGGATTCTATTTTAATTGATGAAGCAAGAACACCATTAATTATATCCGGTAGTGCAGAGAAATCTGCCTCAATGTATCAGCAGGCAAATAGTTTTGTTGCAACTTTGCAAAATGAAAATGATTATACGTATGATATAAAAACAAAGGGTGTTCAGCTCACTGAAGAAGGAATTAACAAAGCTGAGCGTTATTTTGCTATTGAAAATTTATTCAATCTAAGTAATGTTTCATTAACACATCATATCAACCAAGCACTAAAAGCAAAGGCGTCTATGCACCGCGATACAGATTATGTAATTGAAGACGGAGAAGTTGTTATTGTTGACCAATTCACTGGACGTCTAATGAAAGGCCGTCGCTATAGTGATGGTTTACATCAGGCGATTGAAGCTAAGGAAGGTTTACAAATCCAAAACGAAAGTATGACATTAGCATCCATAACATTTCAGAACTTCTTTAGAATGTACCAGAAGTTGTCCGGTATGACGGGTACAGCAAAAACAGAAGAAGAAGAATTCCGCAGTATTTATGCAATGGATGTAATTAGCATCCCAACGAACCAACAAATTGTTCGTGAAGATAGAGCAGACTTAATCTATAAATCAATGGATGGAAAGTTCCGTGCGGTTGTAGAAAATATTAAAGAGCGCTATGAAAAAGGGCAACCTGTATTGGTTGGTACTGTAGCGGTTGAAACATCCGAGCTAATTTCACAGATGCTGAAAAAAGCTGGTGTGAAACATAATGTTCTAAACGCAAAAAATCATTTTCGTGAAGCAGAAATCATTGAAAATGCCGGTCAACCAGGATTCGTGACAATTGCCACAAATATGGCAGGGCGTGGTACAGATATTAAACTTGGACAAGGTGTAATTGAACGTGGTGGTTTAGCTGTAATAGGAACAGAGCGTCATGAATCCAGACGTATTGATAATCAGTTACGTGGTCGTTCCGGACGTCAAGGTGACCCAGGTATGACACAATTTTATTTATCAATGGAAGATGAATTAATGCGTCGATTTGGGTCAGATAACTTACGAAGCATGATGGAACGTCTCGGGATGGATGACACACAACCAATCGAGAGTAAAATGGTTTCACGGGCAGTGGAATCGGCACAAAAGCGTGTTGAAGGAAATAACTATGATGCACGTAAAAGTGTCTTGTCATATGATGATGTGCTGCGTCAGCAACGTGAAATTATATACAAGCAACGTTTTGATGTGATTGATTCGGAAAACCTTCGTGAGATCATTGAAGAGATGATGAAATCTACAATTGAACGCGTTGTAAAATCCCATATGTACGATGATGATGATGAAAATCAAGAGCTGTCTTCCGTCATTGACTATGTGCATGGTAACCTATTAGATTCTGATGACATTACTTTGTCTGATATTAAAGGTAAGGAATCAGATGAGATTATAGATGTTATTTTCGACAAGGTGAAAGTTAACTATGATAAAAAAGAAGAAGAATTAACCTCTGAACAAATGAGAGAGTTTGAAAAAGTAATACTTCTTCGTACGGTTGATTCAAAGTGGATGGATCATATTGATCAGATGGATCAGCTTAGACAAGGTATTCATTTACGTGCTTATGGACAAAATGACCCGTTACAAGAATATCAGGCAGAAGGCTTTGCGATGTTTGAACAAATGGTTATTACCATTGAAGAAGAAGTATCAAAATACGTAATGAAAGCGCAAATTAGAGAAAACCTTCAGCGCCAGGAGGTTGCCAAGAATACACAAGCAGTTTCAGGTGGAGATGACAAGAAAAAGTCTAAAAAACCATTTATAAAGAAAGAAAATATTGGCAGAAACGACCCTTGTCCTTGTGGCAGTGGTAAGAAGTATAAAAACTGTCACGGTAAATAATTGAGACACTCCCATCCATTGGGAGTGTCTTCGTTAAAGGGTATAATTTTCAGTAGAACGATATTAATTAATTGAGGTGGATAATATGGAATTAGGAGAAATTAGAAATGATTTAGATAAGATGAATTCACGCATTGAAGACTTTAGGGGGTCTCTTTGACTTAGATGTTAAGAAGGCTAGAATTGGAGAATTAGAAATGGAAATGACTCAGGCTGATTTCTGGGATAACCCTGATGAAGCTCAAAAGGTCATAAATGAGACAAATGGTATAAAAGAATATGTCACCAGTTTTGAAGAGTTGGAAGAACGGTTGGAAAATATAGAAGTTAGTTATGAGTTAGTAAAAGAAGAACAAGATAAGGAACTGTTTCAGGAATTAGAAAAAGAACTAAAGTCGATTCGTACTGATATCAACCAATTTGAATTACAAATGCTGTTAAGTGAGCCATATGACGCCAACAACGCGTTACTAGAGTTACATCCAGGTGCTGGCGGTACTGAATCTCAGGATTGGGCAAGTATGTTACTGCGTATGTACCAAAGATGGGCGGATTCAAAAGGCTTCAAAGTAGAAACTTTGGATTATTTACCTGGAGACGAGGCTGGCATTAAAAGCGTCACTTTAAATATAAAAGGGCATAATGCTTATGGTTATTTAAAAGCTGAGAAAGGTGTTCATCGTCTTGTACGCATTTCTCCATTTGACTCGTCCGGCAGAAGGCATACTTCATTCGCCTCTTGTGACGTAATGCCTGAATTTGGTGATGATGTAGAGGTAGATGTAAAAACGGAGGATTTAAAAGTGGATACGTATCGTTCGAGTGGTGCTGGGGGACAGCATGTGAATACAACCGATTCCGCAATCCGTATTACGCATTTACCTACTAACATTGTTGTTACCTGTCAATCAGAGCGTTCTCAAATTAAAAACAGGGCAACTGCCATGAAAATGCTAAAATCAAAGTTGTACCAAAAAGAAATTGAAAAACAGCAAAAAGAATTAGATGATATTCGCGGGGAGCAAAAAGAAATTGGATGGGGTAGCCAGATCCGCTCTTATGTATTTCATCCTTATTCAATGGTTAAAGACCATCGAACAAACCTGGATGTGGGAAATGTCCAGGGTGTAATGGATGGCGGTATAGATCCTTTTATTGATTCCTATCTCCGTTCCCAAATTAACAACAATAGTTAAAGATTTAATACTATACGCTGTACGAGGAGTTTAAGAATGAAGTATCTTCTTTTTATTTTGTTTATAAGTTTAATACTAATAATAAGCGCATGCAGTGGGAACCAAGATCAAACTACAAGCGATAATGGTAGTACAACTAAATCCGGTCAAGCTGAAAAGGTATTCCAGAATAATTGTGCTTATTGTCATGGATCTGATTTATCTGGTGGAGCTGGACCAAGTCTTACGGAAGTTGGTTCACTTTATACCGAAAAAGAAATAGCTGAGATTATAAAAGAAGGAAAGGGCGCAATGCCTAAGGGGTTAATTGAAGGAGAAAAGGTAGAGTTAATTGTTTCATGGTTAGCTCAGAAAAAGTAAAGAACCCAATTTAGTAAAAAATGGCTATTCAGGGAGATTATCCTGATGGCCATTTTTTATTTTTGCATATATCCAATAATAATAGACAAAAAATTACAATAAAGTAAATGGTTTGCTTTAAATGAAATATAAATGTAATATAAATTCCCACAAATTTTTTGCCGAAAGATGTTATACTATAGAAGAAATACTCAGAAAAAG
Source organism: Virgibacillus sp. DJP39 (assembly GCF_049310925.1). NCBI lineage: Bacteria > Bacillati > Bacillota > Bacilli > Caryophanales > Bacillaceae > Virgibacillus > Virgibacillus sp. DJP39. The sequence continues at coordinate 107,913 of NZ_JBMERP010000004.1, forward strand.
TATTGATTAAGTAAAAATCTTGTTTTCTTAAGAAAATACCTACCTAGAAAATCACACCTAAGAACAACAACAAAAATTAAAAAGGTGGTACATAAATGATCCAGATGAAAGATTTGTATAAAACATATCCAAATGGAGTTACAGCTCTAAACGGGATTAATATTAATATTGAACAAGGCGAATTTGTTTATATAGTAGGACCGAGCGGTGCGGGAAAATCAACTTTTGTGAAACTAATGTATCGGGAAGTAAAGCCGACTAGTGGCACAATTGTTATAAATAATGTTGATATGAGTACTATTAAAGAAAAAAAAGTACCGTATCTTAGAAGAGATATTGGTGTAATTTTTCAGGACTTTAAACTATTGCCAAAACTATCAATCTATGAAAATATTGCTTTTGCACTTGAAGTTATCGAAGAATCGCCTCGTAATATTAAGAAACGGGTTATGGAGGTTCTTGATCTTGTTGGGTTGAAAAATAAAGCTCGATTTTTGCCAGATGAATTATCAGGTGGGGAGCAACAACGTGTGTCAATTGCACGTGCTATTGTAAATCATCCTAAAATAGTAATTGCGGATGAGCCCACTGGAAACTTGGATCCCGAGACGTCGTGGGAGATTATGCGTGTATTTGAAGAAATTAATGCGAGTGGCACCACAATACTAATGGCCACACATAGCAAAGAAATAGTTAACACAATCAAAAAGCGAGTAATAGCTGTTGAAGATGGGTTGATTGTGAGAGACGAACATCGAGGTGAATACGGATATGAAATTTAGATCAACCAAACGACACATTCGTGAGGGTGTTAAAAATATTTTTCGGAATGGTTGGATGACAGTTGCCTCGGTTGGTGCAGTTACAACAACATTATTCCTTGTAGGTACATTTCTTGCCCTGGTTTTTAACCTGAACGAAATGGTAGACAAAATAGAAGATGACGTAGAAATTAACACGTTGATAGAACTTACGGCTGACGAAGGTCAAATTAAAACATTAGGTGAAAAAATAAAAGCGATAGATGAAGTGGAAAGTGTAACATTTTCCTCTAAAGATGAACAATTAGAAAAGTTTATTGCAAGCATGGGTGAACAAGGTGAGTCATGGAAACTTTTTAAACAGGACAACCCGTTAAACCATGTATATGTAATTAAAGCGAAGCAGCCTTCTGATACGATAAGTATTGCTGATAAGGTAAAAGACTTTGATGCTGTGCAAGAAGTTAATTATGGTAAAGATGTAGTGCAAAAGCTGTTTGAATTTAATAAATATGCTAGAACAATCGGGATAGCATTAATTGCTGGATTAGTCTTTACTGCTATATTCCTTATTTCGAATACTATTAAACTTACGATTATGGCTCGAAGCAAAGAAATTGGGATTATGAAACTGGTTGGAGCTACCAATGGTTTCATTAGATGGCCATTTTTTATTGAAGGTTTACTTCTGGGAATCTTAGGTTCTATTCTTCCAATAGCAGCGATTCTGGGAGGATATTATTACTTAGATGCAAATGTTAGTCAGCGAATCAAATTAAGTTTTGTTGAAATATTACCATTCAATCCATTTGCTTGGCAGCTTTCGTTAATTATCTTAGCCATAGGAGCATTGATAGGTGTTTGGGGAAGCGTCATGAGCGTACGTAAATTCCTTAAGGTGTAACTAGGAAAATATTAAAGAAGCTGATAGTTCGATGAATCTACTAAGTGAATAAAAAGGGAGAGAATGGGTAATATGAAAAGACTTTTTTCGGTTATATTAATTACACTAATTATATTTACAGGAACTCTATCAAATTGGCAATCTGTGTCTGCAGGCAGCATACAAGAAAACAAAAAGAAAGTGGAAGAGATTAAGTCAAAGAAAAATGAAATAAACGAAAAACAAAGCAAAATTATCAAGGAAAAAAAAGAGACAAACGGTAAAATCGACAAAAACCTGAGTAAACAGGATAAGGTGAAAAGTGAAATAGAAATAGTGAACAATCAACTAGCAAACACTCAGTCGGCTATTTCTAGTAAAGAAAAGGAAATCCAACAAATAAATGATGAAATAGATAAGCTTAAAGTTGAAATAAAAGAACTTGAGGAAAGTATCAAAAAAAGAGAAAGCTTGTTAAAAAATCGCTTACGTACAATTCAACAAAATGGTGGAGAAATGGGTTACATAGAAGTAGTGCTTGGATCACAAAACTTTGGAGACTTTGTAAGCCGTACAACCGCAGTAAATACTATCATGAATCAAGATAAAAGAATTATGGATACGCACATGAATGAGAAGCAGCAGTTAGAACAAAAGAAAAAAGAAGTAATTAGTAAAAAAGAGACTGCAGAAGAACAAAAACAGGAATTAGAGTCACTAAAAGCTAAACTAGATCAACAGGCAGCTAAGAAAAAAAGCTTAATGGCACAATTAGAAGCAGAGCATGCAAATTTAGAGAGCAATAAAGCAAACTTAGAAGAACAAGAATCTAGACTACACAACCAGGAATCTAAGTTACAAGAGGCAATGAGAGCAGCACAAGATGAAATAGCAAGACTGCAAAAAATAGCAGCTGAGAGAGCAAGAAAAGAAAAAGCTGCACGCGAACGAGCTGCAAGAGAAGAAGCAGAACTTGAGCAAAGATCATCTGATTCTGAAACAAAACCTGTTGTTTACACAGATGCAGACTTCATTTGGCCTTCAAGAGGTTCTCGTACTTCCAACTTTGGTATGCGACGCGATCCTATAACTGGTAGACTGGCTGGGCATACAGGAATCGATATTAATGGAGAAACTGGTGATGCAATTCGTGCTTCTATTTCCGGTTATGCTATACCAGTTAACATTAGTTGGACGTATGGAACACACTTAATGGTTGTTGGTGAAGTTAATGGACGCACTTACACAACACTATATGCACATATGTCCAGCTCTTCTATTGGCGGCGGAAAATATGTTGAGCAGGGAGAAAAGATTGGTGAAATGGGAAGCACTGGCAGATCGACAGGTTCACATTTACACTTTGAAATTCACCAAGGGACCTACAGTGGTGCATCTAGTGCCGTTAATCCAATTAACTATTTAAGATAAATGGCATGTATTTGCATTTGTATTGCATAAACTATATTATTAAAGGCATCGCACATTACGGTGTGATGCCTTTTTGAATAGAACAAAACATTATGTTTATGTATGAATATTAAATACTATATAGCTACCAGACTGATAATACGTACGTATGCATAAGAACTTTTAATCAGCTATTAATAGGGGTGAAGCAATGAATTTTAAAAAACAACATGTCATACTGGTGTTGATTGGAGCTTTAATATTAGGATTTGGTGGTGCTTTTTTTGGTGTTCAGGTCGCAAAATCCAATCTATCAGGAGTTGAGCAGACACCCATATCAGAAAACATAACAACAGAAGAAAAAAATGAATCAGGAAATCCAACTGAAACACCCGAAAACATGAATAAAGTTGTCGAGGCATACAGCTTAATTAAACAGAATTACCTAGAAGATGTGGACAATCAGCAATTAATCGAAGGTGCTATCCAGGGGATGCTAGATACACTTGAAGACCCTTACAGCACATACATGGATGTAGAAACAATGAAGAGTTTTAATGAAACCATTGAATCCTCTTTTCAAGGTATTGGTGCGGAAGTAAGCATGGTAAACGATACTGTGACTATCATTGCGCCAATAAAAAATTCACCCGCAGAAGAATCAGGTTTACGACCAAATGATCAAGTACTTAGTGTGGACGGTGAAAGTTTAGAAGGACTTGATTTATTTGAAGCAGTTGAGAAAATTAGAGGGAAAAAGGGATCTGAGGTTGTATTAAAAATTAAACGGCCAGGGGTTACTGAACCATTCGATGTGACGATCACCCGTGATGACATCCCCCTTCAAACAGTCTATTCCGAGATAAAGACGATTGAAGGCAAGAAGACTGGTGTTATCGAGATTACTACATTTTCAGAAAAAACTGCAGAAAGCTTTAAGAAACAACTTGCTGAACTTGAAGAAAAGGGTATAGAAGGATTGGTTATTGATGTTCGTGGCAATCCAGGAGGCTTGTTAAACGCTGTCGAAGAAATATTAAAGGAATTTATTCCTGAGGATATACCGTATATACAAATTGAAGATGGTAATGGCAAGAAAACACCTTACTATTCTAATTTAAAAGAAAAGAAACCATACCCAGTAAGCGTCTTAGTAAATGAGGGCAGCGCTTCAGCCTCAGAAATATTGGCTGTTTCAATGAAAGAGATAGGATACGAAGTAGTCGGAACGAAAAGTTTTGGTAAAGGTACAGTTCAGAAAGCTATTCCGTTTGGTGATGGTAGTAATATTAAATTGACGTTTTATAAATGGCTTTCTCCTGAGGGCAACTGGATTCATGAAAAAGGTGTTAAACCTACAATTAAGGTTGAGCAACCAGCGTATTTTTACACGAATCCAATCCAAATAAAGGAACCTTTAACATTCAATCAAACTGGAGAAAAAGTAGAGAATATTCAAATCATGCTTCGTGGGTTAGGATATAATCCTGGAAGAAGTGATGGTTACTTCAATAAAGAAACTGTTGAGGCAGTAAAAAGGTTTCAAGAGGATTTTGATTTAGAAGTAACAGGTCAAGTTGATAAGGAAACAGCTGGAGTAATAGAAAGTAAAGTTGTGGAAAAGGTCCGCAGTGGGGAAGATGATAAACAGCTTGAAAAAGCGTTGAACAGCTTATACTAATTTAAGTAAAAGTGAAAGCAAAATACGCTACATCACTTATTATTCCTGATAGGCTTACAAGATTCGCGGGTCAAGCCCGCGAATCTTTTTTTTCACTTTTTCAAGAGGATTTCTATATATATCAAAGTTTAATCAATTATTTTGCAGGAAAATAACGCTTTATAGCGAATAAGATAAGTAATACATAAAAGTTGGAATTATTAGCTTTTACTGGAAGGTGATCAGGTGATCGAAGCGTGGGGGTTGGAATTAGCAAAAGGTATAGGTAAATTGTTTTTAAATCCAATAACATACTGGATTGTTGTACTTTTGGCATTCGCAGGAGTACGTAGAATTCGGAGAGAACGTAATAATTTTGGAGTGAAGTTAGCAGATGCGTTTTCCGAATTGAAAGGGACAGGTCTCATTTCTATGGTCGGAGGGATATTGGTTTCGGTAATTTGCTTAGGTGTTGGTATTGTATTTTCTTATGAAACACTTGCACTGGTTTGTTTGATTACCGTTTTATTAAGCCTGTCATTTCGTTTCACAATGCTTTCTGCAAGTTATACAATCGGCTTGACATTGTTACTCTTGTTATTTATGCCTACATTAATTAAAAATCAATCCTATATAGACAGCACTCTGTTTAATGACATCAATTTTGTCGGTGTCTCCATACTTCTCGGTTTATTTTTAATTTTAGAAGGTATTTCAACCTTTCGCATCCGCCAAACTGAAACTTATCCCGATTTAGCACTTGGTTCAAGAGGGAAATGGGAAGGACTTCACCACATTAAAAAGCTAAATATAATACCATTTTTCACACTAGTTCCAACAGGATTAATTTCACCATTTGCAGCTTACTGGCCGTATATCTCAATTGGGGGAGAAGCTTATAGTCTAGTACTATTTCCTTTTCTTATTGGCTTTGATCACGCTGTTAAGGGTGTTTTACCTGAAGTGGCCTCTAAGCAAATTGGTAAGAAAGTTGGCGTATTAGGATTGGTAGTCTTATTGTTTGCAGCAGGAAGTATGTATCTATGGAGTTTATCAATAGTGGCAGCAGTAGTGGCTATCTTTGGTCGTGAGTATATCGGTTATAGACATAGAGTGAACGATAGTGGAAGAAAATCAATCTACGGTCGAAACGAGCGTGGACTGACTGTTATAGCAATTATACCAAATACACCAGCTGAGCGACTTGGAATTCACATCGGTGAAACGGTATACAAGGTAAATGGCCAAGCAATCAGGGATGTAAGTGAGTTTTATAAATTACTCCAGAAAAGTGGAGCATTTTTTAAACTTGAGGTATTAGATGTATCTGGTGAGATAAGGCTACTTCAAAGTGCTTTTTATCAAAATGACCATTACGAACTGGGACTTGTATTTGTTAAAGACAAGTATCGTTCTAGTGAAAAAGAGTTGTCTCAAGCTAAATAAAAGCAGCAGCCAGTATGAAACTCTGGCTGCTGTTTTTATTGATATATGGGCATAAATATATTTGGGTAAGCACCCTGTTAATCTCTTAATTTACCTCTACCTTATATTCCTTGTGACTGTGAATTTCTTCTTTTTCAACATGGACTGTGATATGGTACGTACCTTTTCCCTCAAGTTTTAACTCTTTGATATAATGACCAGCTTTATCTTCAACTAGATCAACGTAATTATGTTTCTTAGTCCCGTCTTTCCATAGTTCTACACGAACGTTTGCATTATCCAAAGGGTTTTCTTTGTGTGTAATGATTGCAACAAATTTAGAAGACTCATTTTGAATAAGTTTTTCCGGTTTCTGCAAATCAATGGTTGTTGTGGCATGGTGTTGATGCTCTTGATTTGAATTGCTATCACCAGATTCATTTGATTCAGCTGTGTTTGTATTTAATTCTCCAACTGTAATCTTAGTTTTTGGCATCGTGTGCATATCGCGTGCCGTTACATGTGATTGGACAATATAAATCCCGTTTTCCGTAAAGGTTCTTTCATGCGTATATATTCCTTCTTTTTGATGGATTCCTGGAGCTTTTACACTTTTAGACTTTGATCCATCATTCCAAACCTCAAATTCAACTTCACTTGCATCTTCAATAGGTTTACCATTTTGGCTAACTGTTACTGAGAAAGTTACTGGTTTACCAACATCCACTTTGTTCGGGACCTTAAGTTCTACGTCAATTGGTTTAACAACTCCTGCGTTTGAATCTGATTGTTCATTATTATTTCCACACGCACTAAGGAAGACTATAAATAGTATTAGAATCATTATTTTTTTCATGCTAATACCCTTTCTGTTTATATATTTGGCTGATTTAAAAAGATTGTTGTTTCTGACACAAAATCTATAAACTGCGACCTAACCTACCGCTACGGAAATACACTCGCGCACCTTAGGGAGGCTGGTGAGCCTCCTCGTGCTACGCACTGCGGGGTCTCACCGATGCCTTTTCCTCCCGCAGGAGTCTTCGTGTATTTCCTTCGCTAGCAATGTACTAAACAAATGACCATGATAAAAACCTTTGTATGGATTGATTGAAGCGTAGGGCAATCGACTCCTGCGGGAACAGCACGAGTCTGAAGACCCCGCAGAGTGGTTTTCTCGAGGAGGCTGAGGCCGTGCCCGCGGAAAGCGACTGCCCGAAGCGGAAATCAACTCCGCAGTTGTTTCGTCGCACTTTGTATCAACTGCGAATATTAAATTGCAACTAAACTTGGTAAAAAAACCATATATTTAGCTAAGTTAATTATAGGGTATAACTACTTTACAAACAATTTTATGATGTGAATCCTTTGTGAACGATTTTAATCCAGTAAATTAGGGTAATATCTATAATAGGATACAAGCAAAATTATCGAATATTTGTTCGTGTTTATGTTAAAATATATGAATTACTATGATAAACTGTAGATAAAGATATTAGAACGGAGGCTTGCTTTGTGGAAGACAAGTTTGAACTCGTGTCCCACTATCAGCCTAGTGGCGACCAACCAAAAGCAATTAAAGAATTAGTTGAACGTATAAAAGAAGGCCAGCACCATCAGACTCTACTAGGAGCAACTGGAACTGGTAAAACATTTACTGTTTCAAATGTTGTAACCGAAATTAATAGACCGACTCTTGTAATTGCGCACAACAAAACACTTGCAGGTCAGTTATATAGTGAGTTTAAGGAATTTTTCCCAAATAATGCTGTTGAATATTTTGTTAGTTTTTATGATTATTATCAACCGGAGGCATATGTCCCTTCCAGCGATACATTTATTGAAAAGGATTCAAGTATTAATGAAGAAATAGATAAATTACGACATTCAGCAACATCCTCATTGTTTGAACGTAAAGATGTATTGGTTGTCGCAAGTGTTTCTTGTATTTATGGTTTAGGTTCACCGGAAGAATATGGAAGTCATGTTCTTTCTTTACGAATGGGCATGGAAAAGGATCGTGATGAATTACTTCGGGATTTAGTAGATATACAATATGCAAGAAATGATATTAACTTTCAGCGTGGTACATTCCGTGTACGAGGCGATTCAGTAGAAGTTATTCCTGCTTCCAGGGAAGAGCATTGTCTACGTATTGAATTTTTCGGAGATGAGATTGATCGAATTCGGGAAGTCGATGCGTTAACTGGAGAAATTATTGGTGACAGGGAACATGTTGCGATATACCCTGCATCCCACTTTGTTACACGTGAAGAGAAGTTAAAGCTTGCCATTAAAAACATAGAATCTGAATTAGAAGAACGTTTGAAAGTATTACGCTCAGAAAACAAGCTTTTAGAGGCACAGCGTATTGAGCAGCGAACAAATTATGATATTGAAATGATGCATGAAATGGGATATTGTTCGGGGATTGAAAACTATTCCAGACATTTAACATTGCGGGAAGAAGGAGCCACTCCATACACATTGTTTGATTACTTCCCGGATGATTTTTTATGTATCGTCGATGAATCACATGCAACCCTGCCACAAATAAGAGGTATGTATAATGGTGACAAGGCCAGGAAACAGGTTCTAGTGGACCATGGCTTCAGGTTGCCTTCAGCTCTTGATAACCGACCACTTAGATTCGAAGAGTTTGAAGACAAAACTAGCCAACTTATCTATGTTTCTGCGACACCTGGACCATACGAAATGGAACATACCCCTGATATGACGGAACAAATTATCCGTCCAACAGGTTTGCTTGATCCAGTAATAGACATTCGGCCAATCGAAGGACAAATAGACAATTTAATTGGTGAATTAAATAAACGTGCTGACAGAAATGAACGTACACTGGTTACTACGTTAACGAAAAAGATGTCTGAGGATCTAACCGATTATTTGAAGGAATTAGGTATCAAGGTTGCATATCTGCATTCTGAAATTAAGACGTTGGAAAGAATTGAAGTCATACGTGATTTGCGGGTTGGAAAATATGATGTTTTAATAGGAATTAACTTATTACGTGAAGGACTTGATATTCCTGAAGTCTCGCTTGTAGCTATACTCGATGCGGATAAAGAAGGTTTTCTAAGATCAGAACGTTCCCTTATACAAACAATGGGGCGTGCAGCCCGTAATGAAAATGGAGAAGTAATCATGTACGCAGACAAAATCACAAATTCCATGCAGCTGGCAATCGATGAAACTACTAGGAGACGAGTTAAGCAGATAGCATACAATGAAAAACACGGAATTACACCTAAGACAATCAAAAAGAACGTTAGAGATGTGATTCGGGCTACTGTAGCTGCTGAAGATGAAACGGAATATGAAGCAAAAACGAAAAGTTTAGCTAAACTTACGAAGAAAGAAAGAGGAAAAGTTATTGTTAAAATGGAAAAAGAAATGAAGGACGCTGCCAAAGCATTAGATTTCGAAAAAGCAGCGGAGCTACGTGATGTTTTACTTGAACTTAAAGCGGAAGGATGACAGTTACATGGCTAGTAAATCAATTGAAATTAAAGGCGCCAGAGCAAATAATTTAAAAAATATCGATATATCTATTCCAAAAAACAAACTAGTTGTTCTAACTGGATTATCAGGTTCCGGTAAGTCTTCATTGGCCTTTGACACCATTTATGCGGAGGGTCAGCGTAGATATGTTGAATCATTATCAGCATATGCACGGCAATTTTTGGGTCAAATGGATAAGCCTGATGTCGACTCAATTGAAGGTCTGTCACCAGCAATTTCAATTGATCAAAAAACAACGAGTAAAAATCCAAGGTCAACCGTCGGAACTGTAACGGAAATCTATGACTATTTACGTTTGTTATTTGCACGTGTGGGTAGACCGACATGTCCGATTCACGGAATAGAGATTAGCTCGCAAACTGTTCAGCAAATGGTTGATCGAATTCTGGAATACCCAGAAAGAACGAAAATGCAGGTACTTGCACCAGTGGTCTCCGGACGGAAAGGGGAACACGTGAAAGTATTCGAAAAGTTAAAGCAAGAAGGTTATGTACGTATTCGTGTAGACAATGAAATGCGTGAGGTCACAGAAGATATTCAACTTGAAAAAAATAAGAAGCATTCGATAGAAGTCGTAGTTGATCGATTGGTTATTAAAGAAGGTATTGCTAGGAGGTTGAGTGATTCAATCGAGACTGCTTTGAAATTAGGCGAAGGAAATCTGATTGTGGATGTCATTGATGATGAAGAGCTTAAGTTCAGTGAAAACCATGCATGTCCGATTTGCGGGTTTTCAATTAGTGAATTAGAACCTCGTTTATTTTCATTTAACAGTCCTTATGGGGCCTGCCAAACATGTGATGGGTTAGGAACCAATCTGGAAGTTGATCTTGAATTAGTGATTCCTGATTGGGATAAATCACTTAAGAAACATGCCATAGCAGCATGGGAACCAATCAGCTCGCAATACTATCCAGAACTTTTAAAGAGTGTGTGTAAGCATTACAATATTAATATGAATATACCAGTTAAAGACCTTCCAAAAGAGCAGTTGGACAAAATATTATATGGAAGTGGCAAAGAGAAGATTCATTTTCATTACGTGAATGATTTTGGTGCTGTTCGAGATAACACAGTGGAGTTTGAAGGTGTATTGAAGAATATTGAAAGACGCTATCGTGACACTTCTTCTGACTTTATTCGTGAACAATTAGAGAAATACATGGCACAAAAACATTGCCCTACATGTAAGGGATATCGTTTAAAGAGGGAAGCACTTGCAGTATTAATTGATAATAAGCATATAAGTGCAGTAACTGATTACTCTATAACAGAAGCAATGGATTTCTTTTCAAACCTTGATTTAACGGAGAAAGAGCGAAAAATCGCTCAGATGGTTTTGAAAGAAATAGCCAACAGACTAGATTTTCTGGATAACGTCGGTCTTGATTATTTAACACTATCTAGAGCCGCTGGAACATTGTCAGGTGGTGAAGCACAACGAATACGGCTCGCTACTCAAATTGGTTCTGCACTTACTGGTGTACTTTATGTCCTTGATGAACCTTCAATAGGATTGCATCAACGTGATAATGATCGATTAATTCAAACACTTAAGCGGATGAGAGATTTAGATAATACGTTAATAGTTGTTGAGCATGATGAAGATACAATGCTTGCAGCTGACTATCTGATTGATATTGGTCCAGGTGCAGGTGAACATGGTGGAGAAATTGTTGCTAGTGGAACCCCAGATAAGGTTATGAAAAACAAAGCATCTTTGACAGGCGACTATTTATCAGGCAAAAAATATATTCCGCTGCCACCTAAAAGACGTAAACCTAAGAAAACTGCCACTATTGATGTAGTTGGAGCAGAAGAAAATAACCTGAAAAATGTATCAGCCAAATTTCCGATTGGATTAATGACCGTCGTTACTGGAGTTTCCGGTTCAGGTAAAAGTACCTTGGTAAACGAAATATTGTATAAAGGTTTAGCGAAATCACTTTACAGAGGTAAACACAAACCAGGAAACCATAAAAAAATAAATGGCATCAAGAATATTGAGAAGGTAATTGATATTGATCAATCACCAATTGGTAGAACGCCACGTTCAAACCCAGCAACATACACAGGTGTTTTTGATGACATTCGTGATGTATTTGCCCAAACCAACGAGGCAAAGGTAAGAGGGTATAAAAAAGGTCGTTTCAGCTTCAATGTTAAAGGCGGTCGTTGTGAGGCATGCCGTGGAGATGGAATCATTAAGATTGCAATGCACTTTTTGCCTGATGTTTATGTACCATGTGAAGTATGTCATGGTAAACGATACAATCGTGAAACGTTGGAAGTGAAGTATAAAGGCAAAAGTATTGCAGAAATTTTGGAAATGACTATTGAAGAAGCAGTCGACTTTTTTGCTAAAATCCCTAAAATCAGTCGTAAGCTTCAGACGATTTTTGATGTAGGCTTAGGCTATATCAAGTTAGGTCAACCAGCAACCACTTTATCAGGTGGGGAAGCGCAGCGTGTTAAATTGGCCAGCGAGCTCCACCGCCGTTCAAATGGTAAGTCCTTTTATATTTTAGACGAACCAACTACAGGTTTACATGTGGACGATATCAAACGATTGCTTGCTGTTCTCCAGAGGTTAGTAGATAACGGGGATACTGTTCTAATAATTGAACATAATTTGGATGTGATTAAAACTGCAGACCATATTATTGATTTAGGCCCTGAAGGCGGAGACCGGGGTGGACAAATTATAGCTACTGGAAGTCCGGAAGATATTGCTAAAGAGGCAAGATCTTACACAGGACACTACCTAAAGCCTATATTGGAACGTGATAGAAAAAGGATGGAAATTGATATGGAACAGAAGGAAAAAGTTGGATCAAAGTAATAAATAGTGATAGTAGGCTAAAACGATGGCCTACTATCTTTTATTTCTTGGCCTTTTTCGTAAGTTTTGTTGCAGTTTAATCTTTACAGTTGATAAAAACTGCGACGTAACTGCTGTATGATTTCCGCTACTGGCGGTCGCTCTCCGCGGGCACGGCTTCAGACTCCTCGCAGAAAACCGCCGCTGCGGGGTCTTCAGACACGTGCTGTTCCCGCAGGAGTCAACTGCTCTTCGGCTGCAATCAATATAAAGTTATTTATCATTCTGGTTGTATGTTTAGTACTATGTGAGCGTAGTGTATTTCCGTAGCGGTAAATTACTTCGCTGTTTATACTTCTTTAGAAAACAACCTATTTTTTTCTAGAGTTCAAAACTTTTGACGCATGTATATCATTTGGGTAAGGTAAATAAAGAAGGTAGTTTGAGGAGGAACAAGTAATGAAACCAATTGATAGAAATAACGTACAAAATATATTAGAAGAGTTTTGCGATAAAGAAGTTTATGTTCACTTGGAGACAACTAATGGTGCGTATGCAAGTCATTTTGATGAAAAAGCATACAATGTTGGTGCATATATACGTAATGCAAAAGTGAATTTCTCACAGGCGAAAATAGTAGGAAACGATAAAACATACCGCACTGGATTAAAGATGGACATCGGGTGGATTTATGCAGAAGGGCTCACTGATTATGTATTGGATAGTGAAAATCGTCTATTGATGGCTGGACATGATCGAGAAGGTCGACTAATGGTATCTCTAGAAATTAGTGAAACCCCGTTCAACCATTAAATAGAATCAAATAAAGGACTGGTGAATAGAATGGAGAAACACGTAGTAGTAATATATCCGCATCCAGATGATGAGTCTTTTGGTGCGTCGGGTACAATCGCAAAGTTCCGTGAACAAGGTGTCCCTGTAACGTATTTATGTGGAACACTTGGTGAAATGGGACGTAATATGGGATCACCAACGTTTGCAAATAGAGAAACCCTTCCTGAAATTCGTAAACGAGAACTGGTTGAAGCTTGTCAGGTGCTTGATATGGACCTAAAAATGTTAGGCTATCGAGATAAGACACTTGAGTTCGAGAATCGTATGGAAGTAGCAACTCACTTAAAAAATATACTGGAAGACATTGACCCAAGTCTAGTAATTACCCATTACCCAGGGCATGCTGTCCATCCCGATCACGACGCTTTAGGCGCAGCAGCCATTGAAGCGGTTCGTTTGATGAATCCGGATAACCGTCCAACGGTGTGGGCACAAGCTATTACAAACACGTATTATGAAGACTTAGGAAAGCCAAATGTAACCAATGACATAGAAGCTTATTTTGATAAAAAGATGGAGGCTATTACAGCCCATAAGTCACAGGCAGATGGCATTCTAAGCAAATTTAAAGAAAATCCAGATATGGAAGCAGATTTAAAAGAAGAAGCGAAAAAAAGGTTAGGTAAAGAACAGTTTTATATTTGGGAGTATGATGTGAAGTAAAGGAGGCATGTAAGTATGAAACGTCTCACCAGATCAACCACAGATCGAATGATTTCAGGTGTCCTAGGCGGTTTAGCTGAATACTTTAAGGTGGATACAACGCTGTTACGACTGATTTTTGCTATTTTAACACTTATGAGTATTTTTACGTTGGTGTTCATCTACTTTGTTGCAATGATAATAATTCCAAGTGATCAGGAGTTACGCTAATGTTTTTAAGATGGTTTCTTTCTATATTCCTAAATGCTATCGCATTAATTGCTGTAGCACAATTGTTTGATTCCTTCCATTTAGAAGGTTTTGGTACAGCTTTAATAGCGAGTATTATTCTTTCAATCTTAAATATTATTGTCAAGCCAATTTTGATTCTGCTAACGCTTCCTATTACGTTTATAACATTTGGATTGTTCCTGTTTGTTATCAATGCCATAACATTAATGATAACTCAGGGAATAATGGATGACTCCTTTGTTATAAATGGATTTGGTACAGCGATTATCACCTCTGTTGTTATATCAATTTTAAATCTACTTTTAAACCAATTAGTAAAGGATACAATGAATAATCCAGGTTAAAAACGCAGGGATCTGTTCCTGCGTTTTTCGTATTGGAGTTTTTAAGTTCTTATGCCCGAAAATATATGCTACAATAAAAAACAGTTAGGGTCTGAACAAGCGGAGGGACATAAAATGACAATTGTTCGTACAGAGGATTTACTTGAAAATTTTAATTTAACATTAGTGGCTGGAAAAGATGGCATACATAGAGAGATTACTACAAGTGACATCGCAAGACCTGGCATTCAAATTACAGGTTTTTTTAAGTACTATCCAAAGGAACGTTTACAGTTAATTGGTAAAACAGAGATGGCTTATTTTCTAGAATTAAGTGAGGATGTTCAAAGGGAACGCTTTGACCGTCTTTGTACCGATGTTACTCCAGGGATTGTAGTAACACGTGACATGGAAATTCCAAAGCTCATGATCGAATCCGCAAATGCATCGGGTGTTCCTATCCTGCATTCTCCGCGGAAAACCACGCGTGTCATAAGTAGATTAACCAATTATTTAGAAGTGAAGTTTGCTCCATCTACTGCAATTCATGGTGTATTGGTTGATATTTATGGAGTTGGGGTTCTAATAACCGGACAAAGCGGCGTTGGTAAAAGCGAAACAGCACTTGAATTGGTGAAACGTGGGCATCGTCTGGTTGCAGATGATAGTGTGGAAATCCGACAAGAGGATTATGATACACTGATTGGCAATTCACCACCACTAATTGAGCATTTACTGGAAATTCGTGGATTAGGGATTATCAATGTCATGACATTGTTTGGTGCGGGATCTGTTCGAAATTATAAAAAAATATCATTGATTATTGATTTGGAAATATGGGATCAGAAAAAGCAATATGATCGCTTGGGTCTGGATGAAGATTATATGAAAATCATGGATGTAAACGTCCCTAAAGCAGTAATACCAGTAAGGCCAGGGCGTAACCTTGCAGTTATTATCGAGGTTGCAGCCATGAATTTCCGGTTAAAAAGAATGGGCGTTAATGCGGCCGAGGAGTTTTCGGAACGACTAACTAACATGATTGGGCAAGAAAAAGAGAAATAATAGAGAGGAGCGGTTTGAATGACGTGTAATGCACCTTCACTAGATCGGGTATTTTTGGAATTAGGCCCACTGACGATATATTGGTATGGCTTAATTATTGCTCTTGGAGCTTTTCTCGGTTTATATTTAGCTACCAAAGAATCGGATCGACTTGGATTGAAAAAAGATATATTTGTAGATCTTGTAGTTTTTGCAATTCCTATCGCAATAATTTCGGCACGTATATACTATGTGATTTTTGAATGGGAAGAATATACTGGGGGACCATGGTGGGATATCTTTGCTATTTGGAACGGCGGCATTGCGATTCATGGTGCACTAATCGGATCAGTTTTAACAGCAGTCGTTTATGCACGAGTGAAGAACGTATCGTTTTGGCAGCTTGTGGATATCGCAGCACCTGGTATTATCTTAGGACAAGCTATCGGGCGTTGGGGTAATTTTATGAATCAAGAAGCTCATGGCGGTCCGATTTCAGAAGCTACTTATAACAATTTTCATCAATACTTACCAGACTTTGTAATGAATCAAATGTGTATAGGTGGGACTATGTATCATCCTACTTTTTTGTATGAGTCATTTTGGAATATTTTAGTTTTAATTTTGTTACTAGTGATACGCAGGTATAACCCATTACGTGGAGAAGTATTCTTAACTTACGTAATTGCATATTCAGTCGGTCGTTTCTTTATTGAGGCAATGCGGACAGATAGTTTATATGTAGTAGGTGAGCTTCGGGCAGCACAATTAATCTCCGTAATTCTTGTAGTTGGTGCAGTAGCACTTATTGTATATAGGAGAAAGTCTTCTTCAGCGAATAAACGGTACGATGGTACAAAGATTTCAAAAGCAAAGAAGAAAAAATAGATAAAATACAGTGGGAAGAGGGATGGTTGTGTACGGGATTTTACAACGTGGTCTACAACAGGGGTTACAGCTAACTTGGACATTAGGTAAAGTTATTTTTCCAATAACTTTACTTATAACCATTCTTCAATATACGCCAGTTTTACCATGGGTTATAGAGCAAATCAGTCCATTAATGGGGTTATTTGGATTGTCTGGTGAAGCGGCGGTACCATTAGTTTTAGGGAATTCATTGAATTTGTATGCAGGGATAGCAGCTATTGTCTCCTTCGAGTTTTCTGTGAAAGAAGTTTTCATAATGGCTGTTATGCTTTCTTTTTCCCATAACCTATTCATCGAATCTTCAGTTGCATCGAGAGTTGGTGTTAGTGCCTGGTTCATTGGAAGTATACGTGTATCATTAGCTATTATTGCAGGCATTACCATTAATTTGTTGTGGGATGGTGGTGCTGAACAAGCTCAATATGGCTTAATTACATCATCCGAAACCTTAAATGGGTGGGCTGAAATTGCAATGCAAGGCTTTCAAACTGCGATATTAGCAGTTGTTCAACTAGCATTAATTGTTATTCCGCTAATGATCGCTATGCAGTACTTACGTGAAAAAGGTTGGTTAACTAAATTTTCAAATGGGTTAGCCCCTCTTACAAAGCTTTTAGGAATGGAAAAAAATAGCTCCATGACATTGGTAGCAGGTCTGACAATAGGGTTAGCATACGGTGCAGGTCTGATGATTCAGGCTGTAAAAGAAGATGGCGTTTCAAAAAGGGATATGTATTTAGCATTAATTTTCCTGGTTTCATGCCATGCTGTAGTAGAGGATACACTGATTTTCATCCCTCTTGGTATACCAGTTTGGCCACTGCTGGCTATTAGGCTAGTTACTGCTATCGTATTAACGATGATTGTCTCCATATTATGGAAGCGACCTAATTATGTACAAGGAAAGGAAACAGCAAATGAAAATTCATACAATACTTTTTGATTTAGATGGAACATTAATTGATACAAATGAATTAATTATCGCATCTTTTTTGCATACTTTTGAACATTATAAGCTTCCAATCACACGTGATGAGATTCTACCTTTTATTGGACCATCATTAAAAGATACGTTTGATCAAATAGAAACTATTGATACGGAGGAAATGATTCAGACCTATCGTGATCATAATTTACATCACCATGACAACTATGTTGAAGCATATCCATATGTTGTTGAAACATTAAAACAGTTGAAAGAAAAAGGTTTTAAGTTAGGTGTTGTTACGACTAAAATGCGTACAGGAGTTAATATGGGCCTAAAGCTGGTTGGACTTGAAGATTTATTTGATACCGTTATTACACTAGACGATGTAACACACGCAAAGCCGCATCCTGAGCCAATTATCAAGGCAATAAAGGAGCTTGGAGCAAATGCCTCCTCTACCTTAATGGTGGGAGATAACTTCCATGATATTGAAGCCGGACAAAACGCAGGTGTAAGAACTGCAGGTGTCGCATGGAGCATTAAAGGGAGAGACACATTGCAACGACTAAACCCAACACATATGCTGGAGGATATTCGTGATCTGTACACCATTGTAGGAGTGTGACACATGCGAAATACAAATCGCTATCATGTGGAAAAAGACAATTCACTGTGGCAAATTTACCAAACTGTTTCTTTTTGGAAGGTTATGAAGAATTTTATCGTTATTCAAATAGGAAGGTATTCCCCGTTTTTGTCGATGAAAAATTGGTTATACCGAAATCTTTTGAACATGAAGGTTGGAAAAAAGACCGCTTTTGCCTTAATGGTAATGCCTGATGTAATGTTTCCAGAGAAAATAA
The DNA here is from genome assembly GCF_049310925.1 of Virgibacillus sp. DJP39. Lineage (NCBI taxonomy): Bacteria > Bacillati > Bacillota > Bacilli > Caryophanales > Bacillaceae > Virgibacillus > Virgibacillus sp. DJP39. The sequence continues at coordinate 126,253 of NZ_JBMERP010000004.1, forward strand.
TAATTGGAAGCAACACAGTAATTGGTTATAATACGACGATTCTAGCTCATGAATATTTGATTAAAGAATACCGGATTGGAAGCGTTAAAATAGGTGACAATGTAATGATTGGTGCTAATACTACCATTCTGCCGGGGGTGACAATAGGTGACAATGCAGTTATTTCTGCAGCAACACTTGTCCATAAAAATGTACCACCCGGATGTTTCGTAGGAGGCAACCCGATGAAAATCATCTACACGAAAGAAGAAATGGATACGAAGTTCTCAGAAGATCTGTTTTAGCTTTTAAGAGAGGTGAAATAATGAAGGTGCCATCTGGTGTATTACCAGCAGTGAGAAGCATGAAGGATTTTGAGAAGGCTTTGGATACGAAGGGTGAAACAATCGTATTGTTAGAAACACGATTGTCACAACTCAATAGCCTGGTGAAATATGCACGCCGGGCTGAAAAAAAGGTAATTATTCATTTTGATCTGATTCAAGGCTTAAAGCCAGATGAATATGGAATGGAGTATATTTCTCGGCAGGTAAAACCTGATGGGATAATCTCTACAAAAGGAAACATCATTGGCCTAGCAAAGAAGCAGCAAATTTTAGCTATTCAACGCATGTTTCTGCTAGACAGCTTAGCACTTGAGCATAATCAAGCCTTATCTGAGCGGATCAAACCTGATTGCATAGAGGTGCTACCAGGGGTAATACCAAGTTTTATTGAAAATATGGTCAAATTGACTAACACGCCAATTATTGCTGGTGGACTTATAACTGAAACAAAACAAGTCGAGGAAGCGTTTGAAGCAGGTGCAGTTGCTGTGTCTTCTTCAAATACCGATTTGTGGTAAAAAGATGTATTCACTCGAACGATGGGGATTTTTTCGCATAAACAATGATGATCAATCAATGAATAACACTTAAATCAGATAAGTAGGGAGGAAAGTAGAATGGAAAAATATATTCTATCGTTAGATCAGGGAACAACAAGCTCTCGAGCGATACTGTTTAATCATAAAGGAGAGATTGTGGAAACTGGTCAAAAGGAATTTGAACAATTTTTCCCAAAGCCAGGGTGGGTAGAGCACAATGCCAACGAGATTTGGACTTCTATCTTAGCTAGTATATCAGATGTGCTGCGCAAGTCGGATGTTGAACCAAGTCAAATTGCTGGAATTGGAATCACAAACCAACGTGAGACAACAGTTGTCTGGGATAAAAATACTGGCAAGCCAATCTACAGAGCGATTGTATGGCAATCAAGACAAACTGCGGATATTTGTGACAAGCTGCGTGAAGATGGGCATAGTGATACATTTCGGGACAAAACTGGTCTTTTACTTGATCCCTATTTTTCCGGTACAAAAATAAAGTGGATTCTTGACAATGTGGAAGGAGCACGTGAAAAGGCAAATAACGGCGATTTGCTTTTTGGTACTATTGATTCCTGGTTAGTTTATAAATTTACTGGTGGAAAAACGCATATTACCGATTATTCGAATGCATCAAGAACACTTATGTACAACATTTATGATTTGAAATGGGACGAAGAGCTGTTAGACATTCTTGAAGTTCCAAAGTCAATGCTACCAGAAGTAAAGCAATCCTCAGAAATTTATGGGAAGACGGTAGACTATCATTTCTTTGGACATGAGGTTCCAATTGCTGGAATTGCTGGAGATCAACAAGCTGCGCTATTTGGACAGGCATGCTTTGAAAAAGGTATGGCCAAGAACACATATGGAACAGGTTGCTTCATGCTAATGAACACTGGAGATAAGGGTGTTAAATCGGATAACGGTCTGTTGACCACTATAGCATGGGGAGTTGATGGTAAAGTTGAGTATGCGCAGTATTTTTGTAGCGGGATCTGCAATTCAGTGGTTACGTGATGGACTGAAATTGATCCAGAGCTCATCAGAAAGTGAACCACTTGCAAACGCTGTTGATTCTACAGATGGTGTTTACGTTGTTCCAGCCTTTGTGGGACTCGGAACCCCTTATTGGGATAGTGACGTTAGAGGTGCAGTGTTCGGTTTGACCAGGGGAACTAAAAAGGAACATTTTGTACGAGCTACACTAGAATCCCTTGCATATCAAACACGTGATGTTCTGGATGCGATGATTGTGGACTCTGGAATAAAACTAAAAACATTGCGTGTTGATGGTGGAGTAGTAAAAAATAATTTCTTAATGCAATTTCAGAGTGATACAATTGGTACCGCAGTTGAACGGCCTGTTGTCAGTGAGACTACTGCTTTGGGTGCAGCCTACTTAGCTGGCTTGGCGGTTGGCTTTTGGGAAAGTAAAGAAGAAATCGCAGAACAATGGAAGATTGACAAAACGTTTGAAAGTGAAATGAGCGAAAAGAAACGTGCCGACTTATACAGGGGTTGGAAAAAGGCTGTAAATGCAGCACAAGCGTTTAA